>CAYXRA010000073.1:0-20601 GCA_964467525.1 uncultured Calditrichaceae bacterium | reverse complement strand
CCGAATTGGCCGTAGAAAAACTGGAAGAATTTGCGGACTATATTGCAATAGATAAACCGATGGCCGCTTTAAAATGGACCGAAACAATTAGCAAGTCGGTAAATAAATTAAAAGATTTTCCTCACTTTGGTCGTGAAGTTCCGGAAATAGGAAGAGAAGATATAAGAGAGTTAACAGAAGGAAATTATAGAATTATTTATCGTACTGAATTGAAACGTATTTCTATTCTTACAATTAGACATACAAAGCAACTTTTAACCAAACCGGATATTTTCAAAAATAAATAGCCAGGCTGGTGAGCGGCAGGCTAACAATGTAATGCAAGGGTATTTAAACGTGTTCCGGTTTTTTTACTGTTTCCTTAATCCGGTCGTATGCTCAGGCAAGTTATAATCCCCGGCCGCCAAATGGATTTTGAAGCACGAAAAAATAAACGACAAAAAAATGTTTTTACATCAGCCATCAAATCGTCTAATTAGTAATCCCTGGAATTACCAATAAAATCGTCGATAAATAGTACTTTTTGAATATCGTCCGCTATTCCTTTTAGTATACAAAATTAAAAAGTTTTCTTATTGATTCACCTTGCGCTTAATCCGTTCCCAGAGTCCGCTGCCCAGGTAATTATCGGCTACCGTGAGCACGTTCTGAATGGTGGCCAGCACATCGCCCTCGCCGGCCCAGTGTTCCCGTACCAGATCGGCGTCCTCCTGATTGACAAACTGATTCAGAATATAAGCGGCCACGGCCAGATCGTCCATATAGCCGATCGGGCCGAAAATCGCTTCCGGCAGAAAATCGAAGGGCATGATAAAATAGGCGATCCCGACAACCAGTTTTACCTTGCGGTCGGCGGAAACGCGTTTATCCATGGAAAGCTTAACCAGCAGATGAAAAAAATCGGGCGCCGCTAAGAGCAGATCGGCATATTGAAAATTGTGCTTATCCAAAAAACCGTTGATTTGTTTTCTGATTTTTTTATAAAAATCGCTGTGTTTCTTTTCCATAGAATTTACTCCGTTCAACTTTACAGTCATTTAAATTGAATGCCTCTGAACCTGCATCCCCAAGGAATCGTGGGGAGGGGTTGGGGTGAGGTTCTTCATATCCGCCGTTCCTTTTTTATCTGATCGTAGGCGGCATTGATTTCGGACATCTTTTCATGGGCTATTTTCATGAAATCCTCCGGCAGTCCTTTGGATACCAGTTTGTCGGGATGGTACTCCCGGACTAATTTTTTATAGGCCTCTTTGATTTCCGTATCGCTGGCCTGCGGCGTTACCCCGAGAATCTGATAGGCGCGGTCGGTCTTTTTGATGAACAGAGCTTTGATCTGCTCATATTCCATGGACGACAGACCGAATATCTGCGCTATCTGATTGATATAACGCTCCTCGGCCTGATGAAACCTGCCGTCGGCCATGGAAATACGGAACAGCAGGTGCACCATGGTATGCAGCAGTTCGCGCTGAAAACCGACCAGATCCTTAAACTGCCGGGCGATGGCCAGACCATCTTCCGGGGAGGCTTTGGCTTCGTTGAATAATTTGGCGACAATTTTACGTTCCTCGGTGTTCAGCCGCAGATCGACCCGCACAAAATGATCGAAGGCGCGCACTTCATCTTCGGTAACGACGCCGTCGGCTTTGGCCATTTTGGCGGCCAGCGAAGCCAGACTCAGGTAAAAAATAAATTGCCGGTCATAGGTGCTGGTTTTCGCCGATGCTCCGGCGATCTGCATGCCGCAAACCGGGCAGTGACCGTCGGACGAAATGGGCGCCGTGTTATGGCAGTGCGGACAGCGCAGCCGTTTCAGCCCGGCCGGTGACCGCGATTCAACATCGTACATGTGTCCTAATGCGCCGCCGAGGATGGCACCCAGCGGCCCGCCGATCATAAATCCGAATCCGATACCGATCGCTTTTCCCCAAAATCCCATTGTATTGACTCCCGAATATTTTTAATTGCCGTATTTGCTAGAGACGGCCCGCCGGGCCGTCTCTGCGTTTTAAAATGGCCTGTTTTTGTACAGCCGACCCGCCGGGTCGTCTCTACAATTTTATAAATCAAAATGATTTTTATGGCCTGAAATTTAACCGGCTCAGTGAAAAATGCAAATTGTTTAACCGGTCTGTTTCAGGTAAAAAATGCAATCCGCCGGCGCGGTCTTGTCAAAAATTTCCTCATTATGGGAAATCATCAGAAAAGCGGTGCCGGCGCGCCGTTTCTTATCCAATATTTCCAG
Organism: uncultured Calditrichaceae bacterium; assembly: GCA_964467525.1. Lineage (GTDB taxonomy): Bacteria > Calditrichota > Calditrichia > Calditrichales > Calditrichaceae > CAYXRA01. The sequence goes on along the minus strand of CAYXRA010000073.1, from coordinate 18,356 downwards.
CACACGTTTTATACTCAGAAAATCGAGACCGTTTAAAGGTTCATCCATAATGACCAGGTTCGTGTGCAGAATCAGCGTGCGCAGCAGATTCAGGCGCTGTTTCTGCCCGCCGCTGAGCAGTCCGACTTTTTTATTTAAAAATGCATCATTGATTTCGTTATCGAATAGTAAACGCAGTTCCTGCTTCAGTTTATCCTTCGTCAGCGGGGGCGTGGTTTTGAGTCCGCCAAATGTTTCCTTCACCGTGGCCTCCAGATTAAGCGCTTCATCGGCATGCTGAAAGGTCATCCCCGCGGTTTTACCCCAGATGTGTTTGCGCCAGAAATCATCCGGCGTATGCTCGTTCATTTTATAATCACCAAGTTTCAGATTGAATTTTTGCGCGCGAATTAATCCCATCGTGATTTTGGCCAGCGTGGTTTTGCCGACACCGCTGGGCGCTTTAAGATACACCAGATCGCCGCGCTGAATCGTAAGCGGCTGGATTTTACGGTGCCGCGGATCAGCAAAAATGGTGAAGTTCTTATCGAAAATCCTGAAGCTGCTTTCCAGTCGCAGCACTTCGTTTTTCCGCGATTTAGGCGATGCCTCCGGTTTCGCCGCAAGCGGTTTTAGCCGGCCGAGCCAAGTCATGTAATCTTTGGCAACGAAATCCGTTACCTTCACCCGGTCATTGCGATCGCGTTTCAGTTCCTTGAAATGAATATAGGGTCGCATCTGATCGTGCGCGGAAAAAATGCGGCTGATGATCGAGTAATCATGGGTGATGAATAAAATACTGAAGGGCTGCAGCTCAAAATATTTGAATAACTGTTCAAGAAAAATGTCGCGGTAACTGTTATCGAGGCTGCCGGTCGGTTCGTCAAAAACAAAGAGGGTGCGGCTATAGCGGCCGTTTTTACTCAAAAAGCGTTCGATTTTTTTCAGGGACATGGCCAGCAGAATGCGCTGCTTCTCGCCGCCCGAAGGACGGTGTGGTTTGGGATAAAGACGCAGAATGTTTTGTACAGCCCGGTCATCGATCGATTTCCACAGATGTTTAATAATTGTCTGTTCGTTGAGGCCGGCCTGCAGGTCGCCTTCATTGAGCTGCTTTTTCAGTTTCATCAACGGATTCAGATGCGAGGAAGGCTCCTGAAATACAAAGAATCCGTTTTTCCGGAGATCAGCGGATTGCTGCATTTTAATATATTTCCGGTAATCGAGACCGTTGATGTTTACCGTCAGCAAATCGGGATCAAGCAGACCGTAAATCGCTTTGGCAATCATCGATTTACCGATGCCGGATTCCCCGAACAGCATGGTAATGGCTTTGTGATGCAGGGTGAAATTATCACACTGCACCAGCGGACGGCGGCGGTCGATAATTTCTATGTCAAATTGTTCCGGTTTCATAGGCGGTATCTCTCGGCAAAGCCGTTGGCGATTTTGTAAACGGACAGCAGGGTAAAGACGATCACAAAGGCCACGGTAACGCCCTGCAAATGTTCGAAGAATATTTTTGGGATATAGCCGGGACTGGTAATCGCATGGCCGATGGCCAGAATATCCTGTTTGCTGTCGATTTTGGCCAGCAGGCTGCCCAGCGTATCCGGCAGGTTCACGGCGCTGACATCGGTTGAAAGTCCCACGGAAATAATAAAATCGACGCTGCACTGCAGGAAAACGGCCATCCCGAAAATGGCGATCAGTTTGTTGAAAATATGAATGCGGCTGTTTTTCCACAGAATATCGTAATTGATAATACGGGTTTGTGAAATACCGCAGACAATCATGGCATTATAGAATTCCAGTTTTTTATAATGATCGATCCGTTCCCGCATGAGATCCATCAGTTCCGGAAACATGAACAGACTCATCACGAAGGCCATCAGGATAAATATGAGCAGCGGAGCGCTTAATGTTCCGGCCTGCATGAGATAGGTAATAATAATGTAACCGGCCAGTATGCCGACGATTTGCGGAACGGAGCGAATCAGGTTCAGCAAAAAGATCAATGCCAGATAAAGACGCTGCCGTTTGAAGTTTTTAAGTGTTTCCGCCAGAAAAGAAGCCGACCAGCTCAGGATCAGCGAAAAGCCGATCACCAGCAGGGCAATCAAAGTTGTGTTAATAAAACTGGTTTCCACTTTTCTGAGCGCCGGTTTGTTTAAAAAGAGCATATCCCAGATCCAAAGCAGGATGATGCCTGTGAGCCAGAACAGCAGCCACAGCTTATCCTTCTGCGGATAAAGGCCGCTAAAAAATAGTTTTATTTTTTTTATCAGGTCATTCATTTTTAAATTTCTTCGCCTGCTGAAAAATCAGTGCATCGGTAAAAATTTCCGTCAGTTTCACTAAATAAAACAATCCCAGAATTATGACGATCACGATATCGTAATTCTTGTATAAAATCTGCTGCAGCATTTCATAACTCAGATGACCGTGAATATTCAGGGCCATCTCAATGATAATCAGTCCGCTGATCAGAAACGAGGCCTGTTCTTTTATCGTGCCCAGATACTGATTGCGGGCGTTCATGAAAATGTGCTGAAAAACATGATCGCCGAACTGTTTTTTAAATCTAAACACCGACCGCAGGGCAATGCCGTCCGGATGATCCAGTTGATAATTCTGGCGCAGGTTTTTAACCCGGGCGGTTTGCACGTAGCCCTTGCGGCTTTCGCTGATCAGAAAGGTGAAGAATTTGTTGGTGTAAGTGATCAGCAGACCGTTGGATATCACCGCGAGCAGAATCAGGAAAAAGGTTGAATCCGTATCAAAATCGGTTTTGATGGAGTAGGCGATTACATAAGCCGGGGCGAATAAAATCAGATAGCCCAGTCCTTTAACCACGGCTTTGGCAAAGATGAAGGCAGCGTTTTTTAAATAATTCAGCCAGGCTTTCCATTGTTTGCGCGATGGTCTGTTATTCATTAAATATCTGAAAAATTGCCCGGTGTATGGCGGCTGATAATTCATCTTGCGGACAAAACGCAACACGCCCAGGGTTTGTACGCCGTAATAGGTCAGGGCCAAAACGAAAATATAAACGATGATAAATTTCAAATACATCCCGGAAAGGACGCCAAATTTTTTCCAGGTCAGCGATTCCCGGTAAAAGGCGGTTTGCAGATTGCGGTTGAATTTTTGCCGGCGATAAGTTTCGATGGCGCTGATCAGCGAATCGACCTGTTCCGTCGCGTCCGGCTTGTATATTTTCAGCACATCTTTTAACAGGGCTTTGTCAAAAGGACGGTTAAAATCGACAAAGGGCAGGTTCAGATAGGTTTCCAGTTCTTTGGTTTTAAGCTGCGGTTCTTCGCCGGCCTCAGACGGAAGCAAAAAGTAAAACATTGCCAGGGCGATGGTTACAAAGATCATACTGAGGATGTGTTCGCGCAGATGCCGTTTCATCAGGTTTGTACCTCAGCTTCCGTCCGCTTTGGATATGATAAACGCGTTGTTCTGCTCCTGCAATTCCAGATTCGTTCCCAGGAGCATGTTTTTCAATTCACGTCTCAGCACGGCGCTGCTTTCGGACAGTTGTTCGGCATACATCCGGTTTTTCATCCGCAATGAAATGCGTTTATCGCCGGACTCGATTTGCCACTGCGGCACCGGCATCTGTTTGTTGTACTGACGGTTGAAATGTTCGAAATATTGGGCATAAAGCAAATTTACAGATTGAATGCGGGCAATCAGTCGTTCTTTTAAATCGGAAGGAATGGCAGCGGACGCAGATTTTGTCTCAGGTTTTACCGCTTCCCAGGCCCGATTGTTTTTAAACCGGCACCAGCCAAAGGCCTGGCGGGCTGAAGTATCGAACATATAATAACGGTCGCCCTTGCGGAACAGGCGCAGCAGAATAGTTCCTTCAGGTAAGGGTTGTTCCTGTGCTGCGATTGACTGACTAATAAATACGGCATTGTTTAACGCGACAGCAATCGTATCACCCAGTACGGCACAGTTGCGGAAAATTTGAACGGAGCCGGCCGCATCCACACCGCTGATTTGATCTTCCATTGTTTTTAAAATATGAAAGCGCCGATCGAACAGACGTACTTCCATTGCCGGGGTTATGCCGTCGCTGAGCAGATCGTTTTCATTTATGATTTCAAAGGGCACGAAAAATCCTGATATTATATCTTTGCCGGGTTTAACCGGCTGCTGATACTGGTTGTAAATCGTTAATGCCGCCGGATTTTCAACGATCAGAAAATCGGCAATTTGCCCATTGACGAAGTTCCACAAAATGAAAAGGGACATAAGCATCAGCGTTAAAGGAATTTTTTTTACCATTGATTTTTATTTACATTTATTCCGGCTTAAGTACCTGTTTTTAATATCTATTTTTTGAGAAAAGCGCTCGGCTTAAAACAAAGTATTAAAGAATAAGGCCCGGCCCATGCTTCAATCCGGGACCTGATTCAGCTATCCGGGATAGGCGCCAGATTAGGAACGTACTTTTCGATACCGATACCGATACCAATTCCGACCCCGATTATGCTGAGATAGAATTGCATTATTACATCTCACCCCTTTGATTGCCCCTCCCCGAATTGTTTGGGGAGGGGGCAAGGGTGTGGGGATTCTTAAGCTGTCTTATTACCCGGATGACTTAATCATGCACAAATCCCGGCCTTAAATTTATTCATCCTTTTTTTCCCGCCACTTTTCGATGGTCGAAAGCTGCGAAGCGACGCCGTACAGGTCAATGGTTTCCGAATCAAACTGGGTGCTGAAATAGGCCATCGAAGGCAGTGAAAAAAGCCAGGCGCCCAGAGCCATTTCCTGTTCCAGTTCATTCAGGAATTCCGCGTAGGCATGTTTATCGCCGACGATCCTGGTGGACATAAAGCCGTAAACATAATCGAGCAGCTTAAGCATATTGGCCCGTTCAGGCGAAGGCGCGGTTAAATCCAGCCGGAAAAAATTCTTATCCGCCTGAAAGGAGTTGGGATTGACCATGCGGCTGCCCCGTCCGTCCGAATCGGTCAGCAAATGAATTCTGTGCTGACTGAAGTCCGGTTCCCGTAAAAAGATGTCGTAAAGATCGAAAGGAAAAGTGCTGCGGTATCCGCTGACGGCAACCAAAACGCCGTCGTAATTGCCTTTGATAATTTCTTCATTGGATACGGCGGATACTTTAAGTTTACCGCCGGAAATTGCCGGGTCGTTCATGATTTCAACCAGTTCGGAAAGCTCTTCGCGCGAGCCATAGTTAAGAGAGGTGACGATGCGAATTGAGTCCGGCAGCATGGCAAGATTGGGCTGCCCTTTTTCTTTTAATGGTATAACAATGTCTTCCTCGACATAATAGGAAGTTGAAGGAAATACACTGTAGTTCAGGTAATCCTGATAATTATCGCGGTTGCCTTTATAGTCGGCAATATGACGCTGCTGTTCCGTGCCTACCTTAAAAAAGCGGTTGAGGATCTTTTCATTGTCGATCAGTTTGCGCAGTTCATGACGCTGTTCCTGAGAGAGACGCTGGGTATTGAAAAGCACGGCGAAAAAAGTAGTCGCGATACTTGATTTATAGAAGTAATCATCCTGGTCGCTGAGAATTGGCGGAATAGCGCCGAATGGCGTGGAAAGCAGGGTGTTGATCTTGCCGTTTTTAAGTTCGGTGGTATAGGTACTGTTATCGATGAAAGGTTCGAGTTGCACCTCGGAAATTTCAGCCATCCCGGCCGGATTGCGCTGGAAGTAGATTTTATCTTCGAACTGGCCGGCGGAGATGTAAGGGCCGCTGCCGGTCAGATACTGATCCGCGGCCATTTCGGAGGTATGCGGCAGTATTTTGAACGAAAGCACCTCCTTGATTTCCGATTCAGTCCAGATGCGGTCCTGGCTGAACTGGAAGCGGATTTCATTGTTATCATCGGGACCGGAAAAATCAAAATCATCAACAGCCTGGCCGACCAGAATATGATCAATAGATAAACTGCCCAGGCGCTGAATCCGGCGCAGGGTGAACTTCAGATCGGCGGCGGTGAATAAAACTGCTTCCTTTTCAGAAATCGTAATCTCATCTTCTTCCATGGAAACATGAAAACTGCTGTGCCATTTCTTCTGCGGCTTTAAGCGGATGCTTACCACGTTATTCTGGTCGATGCCCATAAATTCACCGAGACCGTCTTCATAAGTGATTCCGCTGGGATTGGCGGAAACGTTAAACAGTCCGTCGAATAAAACCTCATCCAGTTTATCGGCAATCGGTATGTGACTGGGAATATGGGGATCAACGCGCGGTTTCTGATGACTGATATAAGGCATAACGATCTGATCGTCGAGACTCACCCGAAAGAATAAAAAATAAACGGCAACCGCTATGATCAATACGGCAGGGATGCCGATAATCAACGCTTTTTTCATGATCAACTCCTGATTTTAATGCTTTTTAATGATGGGCTTCTGGGCCATCACGCTAACCTGATAAACCTTGAATGAATTATCCTTAAAACGGACTTCCAAAACGTTATCCCCGTCTTTATCCATACGCACCGGTCCGATCTGGCATTCGTAATCATTTAACGAGGTGGGCGCGGTTATGGTAAACCGGCCCTCATTTTTCAGGACTTCCTTGTTCATGGTTATTTGTTCGTACCACTGCCGCGAACCGGCTTCATCGGCCACATCATCCGGCAGCTTGATTGTGATGTCGAAAACCGGAAATTTTGCTTCGGAAGGTATGCGGATATTCAGGCGAAATACATAGGTGTTCTCGCCCTGCGGATTGGTTGTCGTGGGCAGGGCGAAAACGCGGCGGTATTCTTTAGGACTGGTAATCCATTTCGATGCCCAGGGATCGGATTCGGCGACGCGGTTTTTAATTCTACTGTCATCACCGGTGTAATGGCTGCCGTGCACAACAATGGCCCGCGCTTTGAGTACGCCGTTATTATCCGGATTGCGGGTTAATTCTTCGTACAGGGCGCTGATTGCCTGGCGTGGGAAAACTTCGTTTTTAAGATGATTCAGTTCGCCGTACAGATCCTGATTGCGCTTTTGCAGTGCGCTCTGGTTGCCTGATGTAAACGTCATTTCGTGTACGGGCGTGAAGACGGGGTTCTGATAAAGCCCTTCCACGTTGTCTAAGGTTTTAATATTTTCATTGACAAACTGGTTTGCGCGGCTGCGCGAGATCCGGTCGATTTTAATGAACAGCGAATCTTCCAGGGATTTAACCAGTCGCTGTTTTTTGGGCATAATTTTTTGCGGATTCAGAAAATCCCTGTCCTGGTGCAGGGCCTTCAGGTTATCTTCCGCCGCACGCCAGTTCTGATTGCGCAGCGCCTGTTTAATGCGGTTAGCTTGTTCATCGAGCGAAAGCTGATCGATGCCGGCGTACATGTTTTTCATAAAATCCAGTTGGCTGTTTTGTTTCAGCAGGCGCAGCATGCTGTTGTACTGTTTCTGATTTTTTAAGGCATTGAGCTTCGGTACCAGTCGGTCGGCCTCGCGATACTGACGCAGCATTGTGTTTATTTTATTATTCAGGCGGGTTATCTCCCTTTCAAGAATAGTGACGCAGGTATAATTTCTGTATTTACCGAAGGATGCCCGTCCCGATTTGGGCAGGCTGTATTGAATTTTTGACAGTCGTGATAAAATATCACTGAAAAATACATTGCCCGGCATCGATGTGTTTTGCTCAACCTGTTTTTCAATATCATTAACCTTATTTCTGGCCTGTGAAATCGCTTCGACTTTGCTGTTGTAATTTTCAATAAATGCAGCCAGCGGGGCAAAGTCGTCTTCCATCGATTTACCGGCGGCGCGATACAGGGCCTTTACCTTGTCCGTTTCCAGGTCGATGGGTCCGGCGTCATTTTTCGCCTGAAGTATCTTCTCATAATAGGGGGTGATTTCATCCAGCCGGTTGCCTATAACATATTTGGCTTCACTGATTACATTTTTATGAAAGCGTTTCTGCTGATTAAGGAAATCAATGAATTCGGGCAAGGCCCCGACAAAAGCCTCCGTATCACCGCGTGTTTCCCTCTCCTTTTTGAAAAATTTAAGCACAGTGAGATAATCGGATTGAAATTGCAGTTCTTCATCAACCTGTTTTTTCAGGGACTGGTAGTTCTGATATGCCTCATCGGTGGTGTTAAGGATATTTTCGGGGAATATTTTTTCGATATCCAGCAGACGCTGTTTAAGCTGTTTTAAGGCATTTTGTTTATTATCAAGCGATTGAATGCTTTCATCGAAATCAAAATTTTCAAAATGGAAAGTTGTTCCGAGAGCTTCATAGTTACTGCGGTCGGCCCGGTTATCAGCTAAGATTTCTTTAAAGGTTTCATATTGGGTTTCAAATTTAAAACGCCACTGCGGAGCATACCTGTATTTCACATCAAGCATAAATTCCGCTTTTACCAGGTCAATCACCCAGAAATATTGCGGGTAACTGTTATCGACGGGATAGACGCTGAGTGTATCGTTTTCGGCAGCCTGGTCGGGGATTTCGATGATGCGTCCTTTGCCGTCGTCGAAGGTGTTGGTGAAGTAGCTGTTAAATAAGGCGCTGTTTTCGAAATCCAAAACAATATAAAAATTCTTCCTGTCAGGCGCCGGGAAGGTCATATAATATTTTTTGTCTTTATCAAGTTCAAAAAGTTTGTCGTCTTTTTGAATTTCAATATAGCCGGCCTCGAGCGGACTGATTGCCGGTTCGGGTTCCAGATGTTTATATGCGGCACATCCCGCCAGGTACAAACTTAAAATAATCAGCAGCAGATATCTTTTCATGATATTTCCTTTCAATTAATAAATTAAAAAGATAGGCAATCTAATCAAAAAATACAACGATTTCCTGTCTTGTTATGTTTCATAAAAAAAGTTTAGGCAAATTATCAACACAAACGGCATCCGCAATTTTGGTAGTATTTCGTTTTTATGTAATCTTTAAAACTTTGTAATAATAAACGCTATTGTTGATTTGAGGCATAATAGCATTGGTATCTTTCGGCAAAATATTCATCCATCAATTGAAAAATTTAAGACGGAGCTAAGCCATCAAAATGAAATATCCGATTGCATTTTTCCGGTATTTGATTTGACCGGGGCCAAGAAGGCATCAATTCTGATCCCGGTTGCGATGGGAAGGCTGTGCTATCTTAGGGAAATGCCCGCCGGGATAACCGGGCGCAATAATTCATCATTTCAAAAGTAACCAGTATGCGAAGGATTTATATTTCGAAATGATTTAATCTGGAATTGAATTTAAAATAGCCCTAAATTTCATTTTGGGAAATTTTTAAGGTGAAAATTACATTTACTAATTGTATTCTTAAAACGCTTGTGGGATGAATTCTTTTTTGTAAGGGTAAGTAGGTAAAACAAGGGAGATTACGGATGAATCAAAAAACAGAAATTCTTGATGAAAAAATAAACCGGTTATTGGATGAATCGAAACGAATGACCCTTTCCACCTCGGTTGACGGGATCAGTTCGGCGGCCTCGGTGTTTTATGCCCGCCAGGGCGACGATCTGGTATTTTTCACCTTTAATCCGACGCGTAAAGCCGAGCAAATTCGTGCCAATCCGCATGTACAGGCGGTCATCTGGCCGAAGGATCAGGAAGGTATTCGCGGCGTTCAGGTGGAAGGCGCAGCTTATCAGATTAATGATCAGGAAGAAATTAAAACCGCACGGGAATTGATTTTGAGCGTCACCGATGCCTTTAAAAAATTCATGGACGATCCGTTTCTGATAAAAAACAAGGTAACCGGCTATTATCGTCTTAAACCCACTTCAATCAAATACATCGATTTTTATGCTGATACAAAATTCGAGTGGCGCGAATATGCCGAAAATAAAATTTCGCCCCTTAAGGATGCGCTTTTTCAGATCGGTAGCCGGCTCAAAGCATGGTTTCGCGCTGTCCGTGTCCCATTTTTTACCGGAACGATTGTCCCGGTGCTGTTAGGTTCGGTGATCGCCTATAATGAACTGGCCCGCAACGGCGCCGCCGATGCTTTTAACTGGGCCGCTTTCTGGCTGGCACTGATTGGCGGGATTCTGGCTCATGCCGGAACCAATCTGGGTAACGATTTTTTCGATCATACCAGTTTCAATGATGAATATAATAAATTATTCAGTCCCTTCAATGGCGGCAGCAGGATGATTCAGGCCGGACTGATCAGACCCTGGAAAATATTTTTTGCCGCGGCGCTGGCTTTTATTCTGACCGTTTTGATCGGACTTGAACTGAATCGAACAATCACCGGCGCTTACTTTGGCAGCAGCCCGCTTCTGTGGATCGGATTTCTGGGGGTCGGTCTGGGTACACTCTATACGGCCAGTCCGATTCGGCTGGGGTATCACGGGTTTGGCGAACTTTCCATCGCCCTCGGCTTTGGTCCGGTTATGGTGCTCGGCGCCAATTATGTATTAACCGCACCTTACCTGCAGGCCAATAATCTGCCCTGGAATTGGCAGGCGCCGCTGCTGGCTTCGGTACCTGTGGCCATTTTAATCATGCTTGTGGTTTGGATCAATCAGTTTCAGGATTTACCGGCAGATAAAAAGGTCGGCAAAAATACCTGGGTAGTACGGCTGGCGGAAATTAAGGGCGACCATATCAAATTCGAGAAGCCTTTCTTATACTACGCCTTTTTTAATTATTTCAGCTTTGGTTTTATTTTGATGCTCGGATTCATCGGTTTTTTTAAACCGGAACTGGCAACCCCGTTTGTACTGATTTCATTGTTACCTGTTATACTGGTTAACAAGGCGGTTTCGATGGGCAGGGAATGGCTCAAACGCTGGAATAAACCGGGCGCCGACCGGCAAAAGCTGCCCTATGAACTGCTGAAGGTGAACGTTTCATCCGTCGGCATTCATTTTATAACGGGCGCCCTGCTGATCATCAGTTACTGGCTGGGCGGCATTTTTTAAAAAAGCATATTTAATCACAGGCGGGTAAGAGGGCGACTGCCCGCCTTTATTTAATTTTCGGATATTTTTGCATTTAAAATATTTGTGTAGGTGCGGATATGCCTGGAAGAAGATTATTTCTAAACTGGCGTGAGGATAGTTTTTTGTCCAGAAACGGATCGTTTCTTGTTTATGATAAGCTTGAACACGCCCTGCTTGGATTTCTGGGTATGACTTTTAGCGCGCTCCTGTTTGCGTTGAGTTCGGTTCAGGTTTTCTTTCTGCTTTGTCTCATCTGGAACGGCATAGGCTTTTTCTGGGAGCTGGCTCAATGTATCATTAACAGGCAGTTAATACAGCCCAAAGATATTGCAGCCAACAACATCGGATTTGTCCTGACGTTTCCTTTTTATTTATAATTTGACTTTTTCTTTTTATATTTATCACTAAGGCCAAAACAGAGATAATACACAGCTTAAGCACGGAAACCGACTGTAACTTTTACGGTTGTGTTTACGTATGATGTTCATAGCAGTTTGGATGTTTTGGAGGAGTGTATGCGAATGAATACAATCACATTGATTTCGATGCTCATCATCGTCTTGTTTTGCTTCACGCTGAATGCTCAGGACAAATGGGACAATCCCGAGGTATCGACCGCTAAAATCGAAAAGCGTGCCTATGAAAAATATATTACGGATAAAAAAGGAAAAGATTACAGATATACGGATGATACGCAAATCGGAACCGATGAAATCATCGAAGGCAATGTCATTGTTGTAGAGGGTGATCTGGTCGTAAAAGGAAAAATCAACGGTGATGTGCTGGTTATTCTGGGCGATGTGTCCATTCGGAAAGATGCCCGGATCAGCGGCAGCGTCATCAGTATCAACGGCCGGATTCATCAATCCGTGAATAGTTTTGTCAAAGGTAACCAGATTGAAACCAATGTAAAAAACCTGTTTCCGGAACGCGATTATGCCGATAAATTTAAGCACTACCGGCGCTGGAACTGGGATCGATTCACCGATGATTATCAGGGTGATTACAGCACGCTGCCGCTTATTGTTACCGATGACCGCCTGTTGCTGCGCTATAACCGCGTGCAGGGACTTTTTCTTGGTCTGGCTATTCCCAGGCGTATCGGCGGCAAATATGACATAATAAATGTCCATGGATTCGCCGGATATGGTTTCAAGGACAAGCGTTTCAATTACGAGGTCGGCATAGACCGCTGGTTTTTCAATCAGAAAAAGTATCGTTTTGAACTCGGTGCAAAACTTTACGATTTGGTTGACAGCAAGGATGGCTGGCTTATAACGCCGCTGGAAAACAGTCTCTCTGCCTTTTTGCTGCATCAGGATTTACAGGATTTTTACAGAAGGCAGGGCTATACCTTCCATGCCAGTCAGAACATCAGCATTTTTCTTAAAGGTACTTTAGAGTATCGCAATGACCGTCACCGTTCGGTTGAGAAAAATACGAACTGGGCCCTGTTTTATCCAAAGCGGGATTTCAAGGAAAATCCGGATGTATGGGAAGGCGAAATGCGCAGTTTATACGGTGAAATATATCTGGACACCAGAGATAATAAAAAAATGCCGCACTATGGCTGGTATGCCAAACTTTCCGTGGAAACCTCAAACAGTAATCTGAAAAGTGATTACTCATTCAATCAGTACCTGTTTGAGCTGCGACGCTATCAGCGTATTGGCCGGCATGAGCGTATCGACTTTCGCTTCAAGGTTGGCAGCTCTGACGGCGAACTGCCATTGCAAAAATCCTATGAAATCGGCGGCATTAGCACCTTGCGCGGATTCGGTTATAAAGAATTTGGTGAAATTATTGAAAACAACGGCAGCATCCGTGGATATGACCGCATGTTGCTGGCAAATATCGAATATAATGTCAGTCCGCGACTTATCAACTCCGGGTTTTTGTTTTTCGATGATATACGCTATATATTGTTTTTTGATATAGGAAATGCCTGGTACAATGATGACGTGAGCGCGGAAGACGCCTGGAACAGCGGCTTTTCCCATCTGCAATGGAACGATCTTAAATCTGATTTTGGGATTGCCCTTACTTCCGGATCAGGCCGTTTTCGGTTTAATATCGCCAAACGTACGGATACGGGCGTAAAACCGGTTAAGCTCACGATACGGATAAATAAACCATTTTAATGAAATGCAGGAAATTTATGATTAAGATAAGCCGGTTTGTGATCATACTTACCGTGATTGTTAGCACGGCTTTAGCACAGGACGGCGTTCTGGAGCTGAAACACGTGCACCGGAAACAGATTACTTATGCCGGTTTTTCACTGGATAGCGATAAAAGCGTAAAAATCGAAGCCGTCGGCGCCGGCGGAAAAGAGCGGGCTAAAAGGAAACATGAAAACTGGATTGACGAACACAACCTGTTCGCCTATGCCTGGATTCTCAAATCGGACACCAGGGAAATGGTTTGGCGCATGACGGTTCAGAATACGGATAAAAAAAAATGGTCGGAGTTTAACCGCCGCTTTGAGGGTGAAGTCAGTCTGGCAGAAGGAGCGTACGAAATCTATTTTGCCTCTGTTGATCCGCTTTATCTGATTATCGATGAAGGATTTTTCAGTGTCGAGAAACTGGTGAAGAAGATTCTCGGTGAAGATATGGAATGGGAAAAGAAAGCTGAAGACTGGCATGTTAAAATTTCAGGCGTCGATAAAATTTTTAATGATAATGATGTGCGCAAATATCACAGCGTGTTAAAGGAAGAAGCCATTGTTCAGTTAACAAATGTAGGCGATCATTTTGACGATCAGATCGGGTTTACATTGGAAGAGCCGGCAAAAGTGGATATTTACGGCCTCGGTGAAGGCTGGAAGGGCAAGATGTACGACTACGGCTGGATTGTAAATGCCCGCACCAGGGAATCTGTCTGGGAGATGCGTGAGCGTGATTCTGAGCCTGCCGGTGGCGCCGTTAAAAATCGCCTGTTTCGCGAAACCATCAAACTGGATGCCGGTGACTATCTTGTCTACTATCAAACCGATGACAGTCATTCGCCCGAAGCATGGAATGCCAATTCCCCATACGATCCTTTTTTTTGGGGAATTACGCTTAAACCGTCGTCAGCGGATTTTGACCGCTCAATCGTGAAAAAATATGGTGAACGTGCTTTAATCAGCATTAACCGGGTCGGTGATTATGCTTATAAGGAAGAAGCTTTTGAGGTAACGCGGTCATCGAAGATACGGGTCTATGCCCTCGGTGAGGGGCGCAGGGACGAAATGTTCGATTACGGCTGGATAACCGATGCCAACACCGGTCGCATTGTCTGGAAAATGAAATACCGTCAAACCAAACACGCCGGCGGCGCTTCGAAAAACAGGCTTTATGATGATATAATTACCCTGAATCCGGGAAAGTATATCGTACATTACCAATCGGATGATTCCCATTCCTATGAAGACTGGAACGCCAGAAAGCCACAGCGCCACGAAATGTGGGGCATAACGCTTTATCCGCTGGGTAAGGAAGAAACGGTGCGCAGGCTGGAAGAAGATATCGTAAAAGGCACGAATATTATTGCCCAGTTGGTTCGTATCGGCGATGACGAACACTTCAAAAAACAGTTTTATCTGGACAATTCCACACGGATTCGGATTTATTGTATCGGTGAAGGCGATGACGATGAGATGTATGATTACGGTTATATCAGAGACGCCAAAACACATCACACCGTATGGCGGATGACTTATCGAAATACCATGCATGCCGGCGGTGCGCGTAAAAATCGCATGGTAGATACCATTATTACGCTGAGTCCGGGAACCTACTTTGTCCATTACAAATCCGACGGCAGTCATTCATATTACGACTGGAATGCCTCGCCGCCGCACGACCGGCACAACTGGGGCATTACAATTTACAAGGTAGATGAAAACAAATAATGGTGTACAAAAGGGATTTAACTTTGAAAATAAAGATCGGAGTAAATCATGTTAAAAAGTAATCTTATGCCTAAACTTATTTTGATATCCCTCATAATTTTCAGTTTTCTGCAGGCGAAAACGCTTGAAGAAAAATTCAGCAAAAGGCTGCCCGCAAAAGATATCGAAAAAGTGATTATCTCCAACAAAAACGGCGGTATCGAGGTGGAGAGCTGGGGGAATGATGAAATTGAAATTGTTGCCTATAAAAAAGTACGCGCTTCCGGTGCGGATGATGCCCAAAAATTACTGGATGCCCTGAAGATTGAAATTGAGCAATACAATTCGGAACTGGAAATTAAGACCGTCTATCCGGACAGAAAGGACGGCGGCGGACTGTTTTCCTGGCTTTTGGGTATGGGGGGCGGAAATTACTCCGTGCACTATGAAATTAAAGTTCCTGAGAAAATGGATCTGGATCTGCATTCAACCAACGGCAATATTGAAGTGAATGGCTGCGGCGGCATCATCGCTTTACGAACAACCAACGGAAAAATATCCGCCGATGATGTTGCCGGCGCCTTATCATGCAAATCCACCAACGGATCGATCAAAGCCTATATTAAATCGGTTTCTGATAATGAAGACATGACTTTTAAAACCACCAATGGCTCTATAAAGGTTTATATGCCCCAAGATGTTAATGCCGACCTTAAAGCGCATACTACGAATGGCAGCATCAATTGTGATCTGCCCATAAAAACAAGATATTCCAGTTCGCGCAGAAGTCTTGAAGCACAAATCAATGACGGTGGTCCGCAACTCTATTTCAAAACGACAAACGGCAGTATCCATATCAGAGAGATTTAAAAAAATCAAAAGAGAAAACATTTCTGAATTACCGGATTCCCGGATTTCTGCATTGATGATTTTAAACAACGCTGATTGGGTTCGATAATAAATTGTAAACGCATCAACGCGTTCCGGCTACTAAGAATCCAGTAATCCGGTAATTCAATATTCCAGTAAATCAGGAAGCCGCCAATTCAATTCCTGCCCCTAATTTCATAAAAATTAACTATTTCTAATATAAATACATTTGTCCTCATGTGTTGATTACGTTGTGTTCAAATATTAAATTCCAATGATTTGCATGAGGATATTATAAAATCGAAGGATGTAATTTATGGGATTAAAAAATAAGATTGCCGTTATCACCGGCGCCAGTAAAGGGATAGGCAAGGCGATTGCCCTGGCCCTGGCGGCTGAAGGCGCAAAACTGGCAATTTCAGCCCGCAGTGCCGATCTGATCGGCATGACGGCCAGGGAAATAAAGAAAAACGGCAATGATGTATATGCCTTTGTCGGCGATATGAGTGATCCGGATGATATCCGGACATTTACCAGGAACACGGTTGATCACTTCGGCGGCATCGATGTGCTGATCAACAATGCCGGCGTGGGATATTTTAAAACAGTAGCAGAGATGGATCTGCAAACCTGGGATAAGATGTTTAATCTTAATGTGCGTGGTATGTTTATCATGACGCAGTCCTCACTGCCGTATTTAAGGAAGGCCGCTGGTGCGGCCATCGTGAATATCGCCTCGCTGGCCGGTAAAAATTTCTTTGTCGGCGGTGGCGGTTATGCAGCCAGCAAGCATGCGGTAATGGGGTTTAGCCGTTCGCTGATGCTGGAAGAGCGAAAAAACGACATTCGGGTGATCACCATTTGTCCGGGCTCGGTGCATACGCCATTTTTTGAAAATCATCCCGACGGAGACAAAATCGCTGAAAAAAATATTCTGCATCCCGAAGACGTGGCGCAAACCGTCGTCCAGGCGCTGAAACTGCCCCAGCATGCCCTGATCAGTGAAATTGATATTCGTCCCTCGAATCCCTGATGAAGCGAGGTGACTGTGCAATTACTATTCAAGGACAAGTTGAGATACAGAAGCAGATTCAATTTATTTTAAAGATACAGGAGCGAAACAATGGATACGAAAGCTTACATAGAACTGGAAAACGCTTACGGTGCGCATAATTACAAACCGCTTGATGTGGTTATTTCCAGGGCGGAAGGCGTTTGGGTTTATGATGTGGAAGGCAAAAAATATCTGGATTTTTTAAGCGCATATTCGGCGGTCAATCAGGGACACTGCCACCCGCGCATTTATAAAGCGCTCATCGAACAGGCCAAACGACTGACCCTGACCTCGCGCGCTTTCAGGAATGACCAGTTAGGCAATTATTATAAACAACTGACAGAGCTGTGCGAAATGGAAATGGCCCTGCCGATGAATTCCGGGGCGGAGGCCGTGGAAACGGCAATCAAAACCGCCCGTAAATGGGGTTACAAAGTTAAGGGCGTGCCCGATAAAAAAGCGGAAATTATTGTCTGTGAAAATAATTTTCATGGTCGTACAACAACCATTGTCGGGTTCGCTACCGAGCAGCAGTACAGGGACGGGTTCGGTCCGTTCACACCCGGCTTCGTTACCATTCCCTTCGGCGACGCTGAAGCACTGAAAAATGCCATCAATGAAAATACCGTAGCTTTCATTTTTGAGCCGATTCAGGGTGAAGGGGGCATTTTGATTCCACCCGACGGTTATCTGGCGGAAGCCCAGAAATTATGTAAGGAAAACAACGTCCTGTTTATCGCAGATGAAATCCAGTCCGGTCTGGGACGCAGCGGCAAACTGTTCGCCTATCAGCACGAAGCGGGTGTGAAACCCGACATGCTGATCATAGGTAAAGCTCTGTCCGGCGGTTTTTATCCGGTTTCTGCCGTCATCAGCAGCAAGGATATACTTTCCGTGTTTAATCCCGGCGATCACGGCAGTACCTTCGGCGGCAATCCCCTGGCCTGCGCCGTAGCCAGCGAAGCATTGAAAGTGATTGTCGAAGAAAATCTGGTTGAAAAATCTAAAGAACTGGGCGATTATCTGATCGAGATGCTGCACACCGTGAAGAACGATCATATAAAAGAAATACGCGGCCGCGGATTGTTCGTCGGCATCGAACTGAAGCCTGAAGCCGGCGGCGCGCGGCGGTTCTGCGAGGCCCTCCGGAATGAAGGTTTGTTATGCAAGGAAACCCATGCGCACGTTATCCGTCTGGCCCCGCCGCTGATCATTACCAAAGAGCAGATAGACTGGGCTTTCTCCAAGATAAAAATGGTTCTGGAAACGTTATAGTCGTGACAACGTCGTTTTTCACGAGATCAGATATCAGAAATCAGATGTCAACGAGCGGAACGCCTTTGGTTGTGATGGTTCCCGTTTAGCAACGAAGCGTCCTGGGGTGAGAAAAAGACAAAAATTATATATCTCTCTGTCAGTATCTCATCCCTGACGGGACGACAATTTTCAGGGGGATTGCGCGGTTCTAAAATATTACATCCCAAATGGATGCGCGGCATCTTTCACAGGGTTAGTGTTGGTTAACCGCTGCGCAATCTGTTAATCATTCCGCATTTCTGTTTATTTTTAATTCCGCCAACAGAATATTTCATTGATTCAATAATATCCTGTCGCTGGCGCAGTTTTTCTCTGATTCGATGGTTA
>CAYXRA010000072.1:0-20614 GCA_964467525.1 uncultured Calditrichaceae bacterium | reverse complement strand
ACCCCTTTGGGGCAACCCCAGCCGGGCGGGAATGTGAGAAGAACCCTCTCCCCAATCCCGCCAGGGCGGGACGAAGGGGTGGGGGGGGTCTGTTTAATCATGCCTTTGTGTGTTTACAAAATCATGGATGTTTCATCTGTTTAAATCCCGCTCCCCTTTTCACCACCCCACGCGTGGGGAGGGGATCAAGGGGTGGGGCCTCTTCCGTTTTTATTTTTTGCTAAAATTAAGCCTTACTATTTTTAATTAATCCTTTGCATGGAACGGACAAACTTTGTTAACCTTTAATGATACAAAATCAACCGGCGAACGGGTCATTTTTCTTCCAGCATATCTTCCAGTCTTACCGGCAGATGACTTTTGATCCATTTTTTATAATCACCGTCATATCCGGCTTTGGCCTGCATGATTTTAACTTTATTGATCAGTGCAGCGACGCGCTCCCCGGACAGCATTTTCATTTCTTTAATACGCTCGCTGATGAACTGCACGCGGTTGTCCACGCGGGCTGCCGCCGAATCAAATATTTCCCGGTAGTCTTCATCAGTGTAGGCTAAAAACTCATCGCGGATATTTTCGGTAACCTGACGGCTGTGCAGTTGCGACTGCCTGATGTTGCCGCGTCCGGTGACGGCGTTGCCCAGCGCATAGACATTTTCAAAGGCCTTAAGCTTGCCGCTGTTTGTATTTTCCACCTCGTAAATTTCACCCTGCAGAGGTATCCCCGGAATATCCTCCGGAATGCTACCGATGGCCGAGATAACCAGTGACGTCAGCACTTCTTCATCGCTGCCGGGAACCGGACTGTATCGTCCGTTTTCTTCGTGAGCTTTTTGAAAAATCATCCCCTTCAGCCGGCCGTTTTCACCGATGGTCCGCACGGCGATTCTGCCTGGCTGAAGTTTAAATGGAAATTTTTCCTGAATTTTTGACAAGATTTTTTTCCTGCCGGCATGAGCTTTTTCAATTTGTTCCGGGGTGGCGTCATCCGGAATCACCGTCAACGGCATATCTCCGACGCTATGACGTGTGTAAAGTGTGCAACCGCGGATACCAAGTTTTGGCAGGTCAAGTCCGTGTTGATCCAGAATGGCCGGTATGCCCTGCCGTTCCATGGTAAAAATATCGGTTTCGATGCCCCGCTCTCTGAGGGCATTTTGGGTGATTTCCATCATCACGATTTTACCCATATCCAGCGAGGCTAATCCGCCGCCGATGATGATGGTGCCGTCCGGAACGTGATACTGCGGACCATCGTAATCGGGATCGTGATTTCTGTTAAACCAGTGCACGAATGGATTCTGATAGTAAAATCCCTTATTGACATATTTTTCGATGTCCGGAACGGGTAAAGGCCGGTCACGCCAGGCGCCGGTGGCCAGCAGAACGACTGTAAATCCCCAGTTTTCGACAACCTCCTTCAAATCCAGTTCCCGGCCCAGCTTTATATTAGGCACAAAATAGATATTCGGATGATTTAATTTTTCATCAATCATCGCTTCCTGACGATCTCGTAATTTATCGTGCCATTTGGGCAATCCGCTTTCCAGTTTTCCGTAGGGTAATTCGTTCTGTTCGAACACGACAACTTTGGCATTCTGCCCGGCCAGTTCCGCAGCAGCTTCCGACCCGGCCACGGCGCCGCCGAATATGGCGATAAAATGTCCTGGATTCATTTTCAACCTCTTTAATATTTTTTCTTCAAACACGGTAAAATTTCAAAAACAATCGATCATGATTCCGTTTGTTCTTTTTCAACGACCTCTTTCCATTCGATATCCCAATCCCATTGGTCGAAATACAGATTGCCGCCGTCCCACTCCACCTCACCGCGCTGTGAATCCACGGTTTCCGAGCGGAAATGCTGTTTGGGCGGCTCGAAGGGCTGCCCCCAGGCGTCATTAAAAATGAGCCGGTAGCTGTCCATGCCACTGAGATAAAACCAACGCAGCGCCGGATCTTCGTCGTCGAACAGGCCATAGGTAACATCCATCGGCGCCCAGCCGTAGGGTTTGAAATAGATCATGCCCCAGTCGTGCATGCTGTCGTCGGGCGGTTGAAATTCCCACCCCGACTGCCATCTGGCCGGGATGCCGTTTATGCGGCACAGGGTAATGAACATCAGCGTCTGAATCCCGCAGTCGCCGTGACGATTGATGTAGGGATACATGGACAGATTTCTAATCGATGCATACTCCCGCGCCGAAGCCCAGGGAATGTTGACATCCACCCATTCAAACAGTTTTTGGGCGATTTTATAGGGATTGGTCTCATCGCCGACGATTTTTGCCGAAAGCTGTTTCAATTCGTCTGTAAAAACGATGTGCGGCGGTGTTTCCTTCAAATAGGGTTCGAGCCAGGCCTCATTCCCGACAGGCTCTACTTTTTCGGGATCGATATCCACGTACATACCATAGGAAGTGTATTCGTACTCAACGGAGAATGTTGGCGGATGATCCTGAACCGCGGGCTGTTCAAAATAAATGGTGCGCTGCAAAACCTGATTGCCGGCGAGCTGATGTTTCTGTGGATTGGTGGCGATGAGCTCGATATTGGTCTGCCGGCCCGGTATTTCACGCGGAAAGGGAATCCAGCAGCGCACGGTTTCAGCGGCGGGTACAGCGTTTTCATCCACGGTGATGGTGTATTTGATTTGCATGCGCACCGGATTGGCATATTTTTTCCCTGTAAGACGGCATAGTTCCATAATCTTGCGGTCATGACTTTTTAAATCAAATTCGGCTATTTCACCGCTGCCGGGGGTAACTTCGCTGTGATGCTTTTTCCAGATTTCTTTACATTCCGGATCGATGCGGAATAAATTTCGGGCGGCATAATTGAAATAGCGCTTTTCACCGTCGATCATCATCGATTCCAGAGCGCGCGTTTCTTCCCATTCGCGCAGTTGTTCTCTGTTTACATCGGGAATATATTTTTCGATAAATTCGACCAGATCGGCTTCCGTTTTTGTGAAATCCTTTTTGATGCGTTCCATGCGCTCGATTTCGAACAGGAGCTTCTGCCGCTCTTCGGCGGTTAAAGTTTCATCGCTTTCGAGGCGGGTTTCGATAAGCTGTTTTGCCTTGCTGAATTCACCCTGTTCGATTAACTGCAGGTGCCGCGGTTGCTGCGGTTTCTGATCACAGGCTGCAAATAATAAAAGAAATACAGTTAAAAACTTGAAACAGGTAATTGATTTCCTTTTGATCATGTTTAAATTCCTTTTCTTTTTGTACAGCATTTTATAATGGAATTAAATAATAACAGGAACTATATAAAAAAGATTCATAAAATAAATATTTACTCAATAATAATATCTTCCAGCTTGCGCTTTGGCACATAATGCGTCTGCTCCTCATCACGCCAGTATTCGATGCTGCCGTTTTTATCGACTTCCGTTAAAACGACTTTTTCTTTGGGCTCGCCCAGGGCCAGAACGAGCAGGATTTCATATTGACCGGGAATATTTAGTTCGGCCCGCAATGCATCCCTTTGAATCGATCCGATCATGCAGCCGCCGAGACCTTTTTCGGTTGCCCCGAGCATGATACTCTGCGCGGCGATGCCGTGATCGCAGTCAACTTTTTTTGTGATCGATGTGTCATGTAAAATTACAATGTAGGCCGCCGGCCGTTCGCCCTCCCGCGGACCCGGCCAGTCCTTCAGATATCCGGACCAGGCCAGCGTGGGAAACACACGCTTGTTTTTTTCCGGTTCATTTACGACAATATATTTCAAAGGCTGAAAATTGGCCGCGGAAGCCGACTGCCGGGCCAGATCGATTAATCCTTTCAACATTTCTTTATCAATTTTTTTATCCTGATAAAACCGCCGGTATGTACGTGTTTTACGAATTAATATTTCAATCATTTGATGGATTTCTTTCATTTTAAACGCTTTAATGAGCTATAACGAAATATAACAAAAATGAAGTTTTTAAGGCAAGTTAATTGAAAAAATGCAAATCCCTTTGCGAAACAAATTCCGTTTAAGCTTAACTATGAAGAGATGAGCAATCGAAATTATTACGCCTGCTCACTGAAAAACAAGGTATGAAGGTTTGACTGAATCAGGGTGTTGCAAATCACAATGCGCTAAAAATTTATTATATCAGCGATTAAAAAACGGACGCAGGATTTTACAGAATTCATCGGCGGAATCGGCATGCAGCCAATGTGTGGCGTTCCCGATTTCAACAATTTCCGCGGCCGGGAACAAGGTTTCGATCATCGCATGATCTTCAGGAAGCACATAGTCCGATTTACCGCCATGAACAAAAAGGGTGTCGCCCTCAAACGTGTTGCTGCTTTCGACGGCCTCCAGCACGCGGTCGAAATTGTCATAAATACTATCCAGGTTGATTTTCCATTTAAAATTATTATCATCATCGCGGTCCAGATTTTTCAGTAAAAACTGGCGGATGGGTTTTGATTTAATGTGCTTACTCAAAATCTGATCGGCTTCGCGCCGCGATTCCAGGGCATCAACATCAACCTCACGCATATATTCTATAAAATTTTTCAGGCGATAATTATGATAGGCTTTAGGGGCAATATCAACGACAACTAATTTTTCCACGGTGTCCGGGTAGCGCAGGGCATACTTCATCGCCACTTTGCCGCCCATGGAGTGACCCACTAAACAGATCTCATCAAATTCCATTTCGGCGACGAATTCGCACAAGTCCTCAACAAGCACGTCATAATTAAAAGCATCGGCGTGTCCGGATTGACCGTGATTGCGCTGATCGATAAGATAAGCGGCACGTTTTTTACCAATGCGCCTGGCAATACTCTGCCAGTTATCGGACATACCAAATAAACCGTGTAAAATAATCACCGGCCGGCCTTCACCGATTTTTCTGTAATAGAGTTTCATAGATTCATTTCCTTTTTTTGGTTATTAAACGCGCATGTTAACTAAATAATCCCTGACCTACTCGTTAAAAATCGTCATCTACCAGCCTAATTTTTCCCTCAATTGGCGGGCGGCGCTGCGACTGATATTCAGCTCGGAATGTTGCAGGTCTTTAACTTTCATCAAATATGCGCCACCCAATCCCGGTTCTATGGTTTTAATATAATCGAGATTGACAATAGTTGAGCGGTGAATTCTGAAAAACTGCTCGGGATCCAGACGATTCTGCAACTCTTCAAGCGTATAGTTAATCAGAAAATTCTTATCAAAGAGATGGGCATTCACCAGTTTGTGATCGCTGGAAAAATAAATTATATCATCCACATTAATGATAAAAATCCGTTCACCAATTTTTGAAGGTATGCGTTTAATACAGGCTTCCCTGGATTGATATGCGGACAATAATTTACCGACTTGCCGGGCCAGCGGGGCGTTGAGCGCTACCCGCTGCAGCGCTTTCCGGACTGCGAGCCGGAACCGCTCTTCGGAATAGGGTTTCAGCAAAAAATCCACGGCATTAAAATTAAAAGCCTCAAGGGCATAGCGGTCAAAGGCTGTGGTAAATACGACAACCGGATCCCAGTCGATCACTTTTAAAACATCTATGCCTGAAATATCCGGCAGCCTGATATCCAGAAACACGATCTGCGGTTTAAGTGCATTAATTTGATCAATAGCCTCCTGTCCGGTTGAACAGCATCCGGCCAGTTTCAATTCGGTATTTTTGTTAATAAATGATTCCAGCCGTTCGCGGGCCGGTTGTTCGTCTTCAACGATTAAGGTAGTAATCACAATCGGCTCCGGGGAATAATGATTTTAATTTGCGTACCTCGGTTAATTTGTGAATCGACGTGAAATAAATTCATACCATTAAAATGCAAACGCAATCTTTTTTGAATATTATCCAGCGCATGACCGGGCGGCGGAAACCGGCGTTTCGTTTTGACATCAAAACCGCATCCGTTATCCGTGACGGTCAGAGTCAGGTTATCTTTTTCCATTGCACAGCGTATGCTAATTTTCAAAGGATTTTGCCCGGTGTCTTTCCAGGCATGTTTGAGGGCATTTTCAACCAGCGGCTGCAGGAGCATGGCCGGCACAGACTGTCTGCGGCTGGCATCATCGATGAAAAACTGCCAGTCCAGTCGCTCACCGAAACGTTCTTTCTGCAAAATCAGGTAATTTTCCGTGAACCGGAATTCATCATCCAGCTTAATCAGATTATCCCGGGCAATCCTGAAGCTGTGGCGGAAAAATTCGGACAAACGAATGAGCAGCGATTCTGCTTTAACCGGATCATTCCGGACTACCGATACGATTGAATTTAAGGTGTTAAATAAAAAATGGGGTTGAATCTGGGCCTGAAACAGATCGATTTGCGCCTCCTGCAATTGCTGTCTGCCGCGCATCTGACGCCAGCGCGTATCGATGTAACTACCGGTTAAGCTGATCAGGGCTACCAGAAACATAAAAATGAACAGGGTTGTAAATGCCGATTCCACTTCCGGTGAAATAATTCGGCCCGATTTCGCTGAAATAAATGATATGTTAAATAAACCCTGCAAAGTCTGATAAAACGAATCAACCGCCGCCGTTATAAATTTGTCGAATGAAAAGGACAGCAAGGCCTGGATGATAAATACCAGCAGGTAACCAACCATGAATCCGCTGATATAAAGTACGGTCTTAAAAACGATCTGAGCCGAAGCACTAAATACCGTTAATTTGGGAATCAGTATATTTTGAATGGAATAAAGAATGACGATGATCAGCGCGGCATAGCCGAAGGCAATCAGGTGCAGATTGGCGGGCAAAGCGGATTGCTGTTGCAAAAGGATAAGGAAAGCTGCCCACAAAACCAGGCAGGCAGCGATCCAGCCAAGAATATATCGCTCGCGAATAAATCGGACAAACTTCATCGATCAGGTCTGTGCCTTCCTTACATTCCACAGGTAATAAATAAATACCCCGCTACCGAGCAGCAGGGATAAAAATTGCAGCAGTCCACCCAAAACCGGAATCTGAAAAATTAGGGACAGGGCAATCAATCCCAGTGCGAATCCCAGATAGCTGTTGAATGCGTTTCCTTTCAATATACGTTCCTGAATCATTCTGCCCAAAATAAATGCGGTAAAAATTTTACTCAGGTAAAGTAGAATCAAATAAATTGCCGAAAGAATCAATGCCAATGGCAAAACGAGGATTGAAAACAGAATGATGATCGGCAGCCCCAGCAAAAATAATAAACCGACTCCCGTGTTCTGAAGCGTCCGCTTCCTGCCGAGTGCGGCAATATCCATGTAAAAATTCTTTGAGATGGCCATCAAAATAAAGCCGATTACCAGAGCAGAAAGCAGGAACCAGTAAAAAGTGAATTTTCCGAAAAAAAACTCATGGTCCAGATAATTGATTTCACTGTACTCCGGCGCATTTATAACCTGATCCTTTTTAAATTCGTCGATGTGAATAATCAGTTTATCGCCGCTCCTGAAGTTTTCACCGAATTCAATCTTATCAACACCCAACTCAATGGGACCTTTGACATTGCCATTGATAAAAGCATCATTACAGCCGCCGTATATTTCGCCGTGAATGGTAGCATTTTTTATGATCAGCGACTGACAACCCGTATACAAGTCGCCGAAGATTTCCGCTCCGTCTTCTATGATAACAATCTGACCACCGGCCCTCAGATCACCCTTAATCTTGCCGCTTACATAGACTTCCTTGGATAATGCCGTGACCCCGTCATTAACAGTGCCATTAATTAAAGTAATTTCATTCCATGCTAAAATGTCATCTTCAACAACTCCCGAAAGCTCGGCACTCTGTGAAACAACATTCAGATCACCCCGAATCACACCATCGATATACAAATTGCGGCCGCCGTAAAACAGATCATTTTCCAGCGTATCGTTTTCGGCAATGCGATAAATGCCGCCGGTTTTATAATCCGATCCGGCCATAGCTGTATTTGTAAGAATCAGAACAAGAGCCATAAAACTTAAAACTCGCATAAGATCTCCTTAAAATTATTGTTCAGCAATTTTTGTCAAATATACGACACATTCGGACAAAGCAAAGCATATTCCGACCAACTGTCGAATGGATGGCGTCAACAGTTTAAATTGAAGGCCTGATTGCAAATTGTGGCATATTACTATTTTGATTATATTGGCCGTTAAATCAAGAACGATGAAACGATTTCCCGTTTCTTAGGAGGTAAATGTACACAACGCTGCAATTGATAGTATTACTGGTCAGTATATCCGGATTATGGCTTGGGGCCGTGTGGGTCGTGGAGTCCGCATCCAGAATTTCCCGGCGGATGGGCATATCCGAAATTGTAATCGGACTGACGGTGGTTGCCTTTGGAACATCGGCGCCGGAGTTTGCCGTCACCGTGACCGCGGCGATTAAAGATCAGGCCAACATTTCCGTGGGCAATATTGTCGGCTCAAATATATTCAACCTCGGTTTTATACTGGGTGGCGTGGCGCTATTTAAAGCAATCAACGCTTCGTCTAAACTGGTTTACCGGGACGGCGTGATCCTGATTCTGGTTAATGTTCTTTTTATCCTGTTATTAAAAGATAATTATTTGTCCGGAACCGAGGGGATTATGCTGAATATTCTGCTCATTGCCTATCTCGTTTTCCTGTCGCTAAAAAGAGAAACACTGGAAGAAGATTTGGACAGAGGCCGCTTTCACTGGTATGAAATACCGCGCATGATTGTAGGACTGGGATTAATCATCACCGGGGGGTACTTCCTGGTTGAATCTGCTTCCGGATTGGCCAGGCACATCGGTTTATCGGAATGGGTGATAGGGATTACCGTTGTGGCGGCCGGTACTTCGGCGCCGGAATTTGTAACCTCACTGGTTGCGGTTATTCGTGGTAAATACGGTATCTCGGCGGGGAATCTGGTTGGCAGCAATCTGTTTAATATGTTGGGTGTTTTGGGTCTGGCCTCTTGGATTCATCCCATGACAGTCACCAATGAAGCCTATATCAGCATCTATCTTTTGACTGTGCTTTCCATTATCGTTGTTATTTTCATGCGCACACACTGGCGGATTTCACGCCTGGAAGGCTTTCTGCTGGTTTTGTTAAACCTGATTGTTTATCTGATTACTATTTTGATTTAGCTGATTTGACAAGGAATGTGTTAATCACTGGATTTAAAATAAGGGATCGAACGATTATAATCTAAATCACACCTTGTAAAGAAAAACTTTTTCAGAGTATGCTTATTTAAATTTCCCACTAAAGGCGTACCGCTCAAGCGGAATACCCCTCTGTCGGAGGGGTATTTGCTTTGTACCAAACAAACCGTTATGAAAAGTATTTATGGGCAAAATCTCAGAGGTTTTTTTATTTTAAACGCAGCCTCAGGATTGATATCCCAGCTTATTATTTTTTACACCACCGCACCGCAGCATTTTTTGTACTTCTTGCCGCTGCCGCAGGGGCAGGGATCGTTGGGCCCGATTTTTTTATCGCGGCGCACCGGCTGTTGTTTGCGGGAGCGTTCTCTGGAGGCTTTCTGAATATCCGATTCCTCACCGACTTCGGCGCCCTGGAAACCCAAACCACCGGCATCTTCATGCACCAGGTTCATTTTTTCCTGTCGCTGACGCTGGCGCAGTTCGGCCCGATTAACCGGCTCAGCCTGGACCTGAAATTTCCACAGCCAGTTAAGGGTTTCTTCATTGGTGGAATGAATCAGGGTTTCAAACAGCATGAACGCTTCGCGTTTGTATTCGATCAGCGGGTTTTTTTGGCCGTAGGCCCGGAGATGAATACCTTCTTTCAGGATATCCATTTCATACAGATGATCTTTCCATTTTTCATCGATAACACGTAAAATGAAATAGCGTTCCAGAACCGTCATTCGCTCACGTCCGATGCGCGATTCCTTCGCATCGTATATTTTGAGCGCTTCATCGCGGATGTAATTGGCCAGGTCTTCCTCAGAAAAACCGGCCAACTCATCGCGGACAGGCGTGAATGAAACATTCAGTGTGTGACCGACATCGGCCTCCAGTCCTTCGATGTCCCATTCTTCAAAAGAACTTTTAAGCGGTACGTAGGTATTGATTTTATTATCGATATATTCGTCGAGGATGTTCAGCACCTCGGCGCGGGTATCTTCTTCCAGCAGAGCGACACGGCGGCGGTCGTAAATAATCTCACGCTGCTGATTCATAACATCGTCATATTCGAGTAATCGTTTACGAATACCGAAATTCTGCATCTCAACTTTTTTCTGGGCTTTTTCAATGGAGCGGGTAATCATGGAATGGGTGATCACTTCCCCTTCCTGTGCGCCGAGACGATCCATCACCGAGGCAATCCGCTCGCTGCCGAAGAGACGCATCAAATCATCTTCCAGGCTGAGAAAAAACACGCTGCTTCCGGGATCGCCCTGGCGTCCGCTTCGGCCGCGTAACTGACGGTCGATACGGCGCGATTCGTGGCGCTCGGTACCGATGATGGCCAGACCGCCCGCTTCTCTTACGCCGGCGCCCAGTTTGATATCCGTACCGCGGCCGGCCATATTGGTTGCAATCGTCACCGCGCGCGGTTCACCGGCACTTTCGACAATTTCCGCCTCGCGCTGATGTTGCTTGGCATTGAGCACATTATGCTGAATGCCGCGCCGTTTGAGCATACGGCTCAGTGTTTCCGAAACATCGACTGTCGTGGTACCAACCAGTATGGGGCGGCCTTTGTTGCATTCCTCCTCGATCTGTTCGATCACGGCATTGTATTTTTCCCGCCGGCTGCGATAGATGACATCATTGTAATCATCTCTTACTACCGGTTTATTGGTTGGGATAACCACCACGTCGAGTTTATAAATTTCCCAGAATTCAGCGGCTTCCGTCTCCGCGGTACCAGTCATACCGGCCAGCTTATCATACATCCTGAAATAATTCTGCAGGGTAACGGTGGCCAGGGTCTGTGTTTCCCGTTCGATTTTCACATTTTCTTTTGCTTCGATAGCCTGGTGCAAACCGTCACTGTAACGGCGTCCGTGCATGATACGACCGGTGAACTCATCGACAATCAGCACCTTACCTTCGGAAACCACATATTCCTGATCTTTTTCATAAAGTGAATAGGCACGCAGTAACTGGGATATATTCTGAACTTTTTCACTGCGTTCGTTAAAGGTGCGATGCAGCTCTTCTTTCTTAATTAATTTTTCTTCGTATGATAAATCATCGTTTTGTTCGATTTTGGCAATCTCATCACCCAAATCGGGTAATAAAAACATCTCCGGATCCTGGGGATTCAGCGACTCACGTCCATTTTCTGTCAGATCGATAACATGATTGCGTTCATCAATTAAATAGTAGAGATCGCCGAAGTAATGCTCGTCGGAAGTTTTATTCTGCCCCTTATCGCGCAGATAATTGTTTTCCGCTTCCTGCACCAGACGCTTGATACCGGTTTCCTGATATAACTTTGCCAGTTTTCTGTGCTTCGGTGCGCCCTTGTCGGCAACGAGCAGTTTAATCCCGGCTTCGTCCTCTTTCTCTTCTTTCAGAAGCGCTTCGGCTTCCTTGATAATCCGGTTGACCAGACGGTTTTGATTGCTGACCAGACGTTCAACCATCGGTTTCATTTCTTTGTACTGATGTGTGGATTCGCTTACAGGTCCGCTGATAATGAGCGGCGTTCGGGCTTCATCCACAAGCACGCTGTCCACCTCATCAACAATAGCATAGTGATGTCCGCGCATTTGAACGAGATCTTCATGTGAGCCCGACATATTGTCACGCAGATAATCAAAGCCGAATTCATTATTCGTGCCATAAGTGATATCACAATTGTAAGCAACACGCCGCTGTTCGGGCGTCATTTCATTTAAGATAACGCCTACGGACAATCCTAAAAATTTATATATTTCGCCCATCCATTCGGCGTCGCGCTGGGCCAGATAATCGTTAACCGTTACCAGATGCGCGCCTTTACCTTCGAGGGCATTCAAATAAAGCGGCAACGTGGCAACCAGTGTTTTACCTTCACCGGTAGCCATCTCGGCAATTTTACCCTGGTGCAGCACAACACCGCCGATCAGCTGAACGTCATAGGGAATCATATCCCAGGTAACGTCGCGACCAACAACTTTCCAGCTTGTACCCAGCAATCGTTTACAGGCCTGTTTAACAACGGCGAAGGCCTCCGGTAAGATATCATCGACCGTCTCATCCTGTTTCAGGCGTTCTTTAAATGCTTCGGTCTTTTGTCTGAGCTGCTCATCTGATAAAGTATTGTATTCTTCAAAATATGCATTGATTTCATCAGCATAATGTTGAATTTTTTTTATGTCTCTTTCGTGCTTGGTGCCAAAAAGTTTTGTAAATATATTTATGATCATAAATCTGCCTCAATATCCTTTTAATAGTCTTTCAGCTAAAAAGACAGGTAAGCCGGCTCTGATTATTTTCGAATAGGTGCTTTTTACATCATATTCCAAACGATGGTATTCGATAGTCCGGGCATCCGGATCAAAAATTACAATCGATAATTCCGGTATGCCATCACGCGGTTGACCTACACTGCCAACATTAACGATATATTTATCGTTTGGTTCAATCTTCACGGTTTGTGTACGTATAATTTTCTTTTTACTGAAAACACCGGGCACATGGGAATGTCCGATGAAACAAAGGGGTTGCGTAAATGCGCGCATTTCGATCTGCGCATCCTGCAAGGAAAGTACATAGTACCAGTGCGAAGGATTGGTCGGCGAAGAGTGGACCATCAAAGCATCGTCTGTCTGATGTGTAAATGGCAGCGTTTTTAAATAACCCACATTTTTACGGCTTAATGCATTCATCGTCCACTGAGTGGCTATTTTTGCATATTCATTAAAATAATCGACATTCGCCAGTCCGATAGCCGCGTAATCGTGATTACCCATCAGAACGATATCACAGCGTTCACTTATCAGCTGCACGCATTCATTGGGATTGGGACCGTAGCCGACGATATCCCCCAGACAATTAATTTCCTTAATATTGCGGTTTTCAATGAAATCGAGCGCCGCTTCCAGGGCTTCCAGGTTGCTGTGAATATCTGATATTATCGCTATTGCCATGCCGCTTGCCTTATTATTATATTAATCCCCTTGCCGATTTTTTCAGCCGTTTCCGGTTATGCAAATCCTTTAAAATCGAATCGAGAATGCCGTTGATAAATTTTCCGCTTCGCGATGTACTAAAACTTTTACTTATCTCAATAATCTCATTGATGGTTACCTGGGGCGGAATATCATTAAAATACAGAAATTCGACCAATGCCATACGTA
Organism: uncultured Calditrichaceae bacterium; assembly: GCA_964467525.1. Classification (GTDB taxonomy): domain Bacteria; phylum Calditrichota; class Calditrichia; order Calditrichales; family Calditrichaceae; genus CAYXRA01. The sequence continues at coordinate 7,372 of CAYXRA010000072.1, read as the reverse complement.
TTAAAATACGGTCTATCATGGCAACCCGGTTTAAATCCCAGTTTATTAATTTGGGTTGAATTTCATTATCAAGGGCTTCTTCGTTTTCATGACACACTTTAATGACTTTTATAGCGAATTCGCTGGCATATTTTTTTTGATCAGGATTAAACAACTCGAGTAGCTCTTCAACCGGAATTTTGTTGTATTCCAGAGCATACAAGGCCTGAAGCGCAAATTCCCTTTCATTTCTTCGTTTCATAGCTTATTCATACTTATAAAATCCTTGTCCGGTTTTGCGCCCGAGGTGTCCGGCCGCAACCATTTTTTTTAGCAACGGACAGGGACGATACTTGGCATCGCCCAGTCCCTGATGCAGAACTTCCATGATATGCAAACAAACATCCAGTCCGATAAAATCGGCCAGCGTTAACGGCCCCATCGGATGGTTCATTCCCAGTTTCATTACCGTATCGATTGCTTCCTTATCGGCCACCCCTTCCATGATGCAATAAATGGCTTCATTGATCATCGGTAATAGCACGCGGTTCGAAATAAAGCCGGGATAATCGTTCACTTCAACCGGGGTCTTATCCAGTTGCTCGGCCAATGCTTTTACCTTTTCATAAGTCGCATCGGAAGTGGCCAATCCCCGGATTACTTCCACCAGTTTCATTACAGGCACCGGATTCATGAAATGCATGCCGATGACCTTATCCGGTCTTTCGGTAATCGCTGCAATTTCCGTAATCGATATGGACGAGGTGTTGGATGCAAAAATCGTTTCCGCATCACAAATTGTATCCAGATCTTTAAAAATTGTTTCCTTGACGGATTTATTTTCCGTAACTGCTTCCACCACAAGCGCGGATCCCGTCGCAGCCTTTATTTCGGTTGCGAATTGAATTCTGGACAGTGTTTCCCCTGCCTGTTCTTCGGAAATTTTTTCTTTTTTAACCTGCCGGTTCAGATTTTTCTGAATTGTCGCTTTTGCTTTTTCTAAAATTCCACTGTTAATATCAATCAAAGTAACTTCAAAGCCGAACCGGGCAAATACGTGAGCGATACCATTACCCATCGTACCGCCGCCGACAACTGTAATTTTTTTATTGTTCATTGTACTCTCCTAAACAGATTCAACGATAATCGTAGAAGCTTCGCCGCCGCCAATACACAGGGAGGCCAGTCCGCGTTTAAGGTGGCCGTCGCGCATGGCATGGAGCAGTGTGGTTAAGATACGGGCGCCGCTTGCGCCAATGGGATGTCCAAGAGCAACAGCCCCGCCACGGATATTTACTTTTTCCACCGGCAGATTTAAAAGTTGATTATTAATTAATGAAACGACGGCAAAGGCTTCATTAATTTCAAACAAATCGATATCATCGGCCCTCAATCCTGTGGCTGAAAAAATTTTGTTGATTGCGTCGGTCGGGGCGGTTGTGAAGTAATGGGGTTCTTTCGCAGCCGAGGCCTGACCCACGATCCGGAAGTAACCTGTCAGTCCCAGCTCATCGGCTTTTTTTCTGGACGTTACGACAACAGCGGCGGCGCCATCATTGATTGACGAAGCATTGGCCGCGGTAACCGTACCGTCTTTTTTGAAAACCGGTTTAAGTTTGGAAACTTTATCGAAATTTACCTTTGCCGGTTCTTCATCACTGTCAAAAATAATCGGATCGCCTTTGCGCTGCGGTATTTCCACCGGAACGATTTCATTTTTAAACAGACCTTTTTTCTGGGCATCCAGTGCCCGTGTATAGCTTAGAATGGCATATTCATCCTGCATATCACGGGAAATATTGCATTCATCCGCACAGATTTCTGCCGCATTGCCCATGTGAAAATCGTTGTAAACATCCCACAGGCCGTCTTTTATCATGCCGTCGATCAGCTTCGCATTTCCCATTTTCAGGCCGAAGCGCGCACCATCCAGATAATAGGGCGCCCGGGTCATATTTTCCATCCCCCCGGCAACGATGATATCGGCGTGGCCGACCATAATCGCCTGAGCGGCCAGCATAACAGATTTTAACCCCGAGCCGCAGACTTTATTTATCGTCATACACGGAACGGAATTGTCGAGTCCCGCACCCAGTGCAGCTTGTCTGGCCGGGGCCTGGCCAACGTTCGCCGGCAAAACATTTCCCATAATCACTTCGTCTACCAATTTTTTATCAATACAGGCTCGTTCGAGCGCGGCATCGATAACATAACTGCCTAATTGGGGCGCGGCAATATCCTTTAGCGCACCGTTGAAACTTCCAATGGCGGTCCTGGCTGAGGCTACGATGACAACTTCTCTTATTGTGTTCATATAATTTATTCCTCAAAAATTCAACATAAATGAATTATTTGCCGTGTTGATATCAAAAACATCCTGTTTTTCTGCATTGACATTTATTTAAGAGATGAATTAATAAATGTACTCATTTTTTACCTTGTTTTCAAGAACGCCGAATTTGCGATGCGGGGCATGGCTGAACGAAAAAATCCAGTTTTCGCGCCTGGCCTGCTCAAGCAGACGCTTTCTGACAGACATTGATTGCTCAGGATCGGAGTCATAGGGAAATGCCTGTTCTTTATAGAGTTGACTCTCAGTCGGAAAAACATCGCCGCCATAACAGAGGATATGATTTCCTGTATTACAAAGTACAATTTGGTGTCCCGGCGTATGCCCGCCGGTGTGGTGCACTTTTATGCCCTGCGCAACTGTATCTTCGTCATTTAAAAGAGAGAGATTCGTTTCAATCTGTGCGATATAGGTTTTATAAGCGGCGTCGCTTTTTTTCAGACTCTTTTTCCTGAAATGCCACTCCCGGCGATTCACAAAACAGGAGATGCCGTCGAATTTTGGCAACGGCGGATCCCGATCATAATCCAGAAATCCCCCAAGATGATCGGCATGCAAATGGGTAAATATTATGCCATTAATCGAATCTGTTCCGATATTGTAATCTGCCAGTTTTTGAATGATATTGCGATAACCTGATTTTGGATGACGCATTAATACTTCAGAGGGCATATTGCCCAGACCCAGATCGATGAGGTAATTACCATGCGGCGCACTGACGAAGAGAAAATTGACACTAAGCAAATAATTATCGGGTATTCTGGGTAGAAATCGTTTCAGTGATTTTATTCTGAGATTGAAAACACCATCGCTGATATTGATAAACTTCCAGCTATCGATTTCCAGTATATTTTTATTTTTGGTCACCGTCGTCATATTTGCTATAGGCATCGATTATTTCTTTTACGAGGGCATGGCGGACAACATCTTTTTTATCGAGATATATGAATGCAATTCCCCGGATATCTTCCAGTATACGTATGCTGCTCACCAGACCCGATTCCTTTTTCTGGGGCAGATCAATTTGCGTGATATCACCGGTGATAACGGCTTTTGAGTTAAAACCGAGCCGGGTCAAAAACATTTTCATCTGAGTAAACGTGCTGTTTTGTGCTTCATCCAGAATGACAAAGGCATTATTCAGCGTTCTGCCCCGCATATAGGCTAAAGGTAAAACTTCAATATTTCCCTGCACCAGATATTTTTTAAGCATTTCCTGCGGCATCATCTCTTCCAAAGCGTCGTAAAGGGGCTTGAGATAAGGATCGATTTTTTCTCTGAAATCCCCGGGCAGATATCCCAGGCTCTCCCCGGCCTCGACAGCCGGTCTGGCCAGCACGATCTTTTTTACGCGTCTGTTTTTAAGATAATGGACTGCCATGGCAACAGCGAGATAGGTTTTACCCGTTCCTGCCGGTCCAATCGCGAAAATGATGTCATTTTTTTTGAATGCATCTAAAAGTTTTTGCTGACCGGCGGATTTAGCCCGGATATTGCCTTCATTCGCGGTCAGAAATATTTCCTGACTCTCATCTTCCCCGGAAGCGATGCCCGGTTGATCGGCGAACTCGAGTCTGGCAATTTGTGCCGTTGTTTCGATATCGCTTTTGGAAAGAGATTTTTTCCTTTCCAGAGAGTGGATCAGATCGTTAAATATGGCCTCAGCTATCCTGACATATTCTTCACTGCCGATGATTTTGATCAAATTGCCTCTTGCAATCAGGCGAACGGGAATCAAATCTTCGATGATTCTCAAATTTTTATCCTGATGGCCAAAAAGCGCCAACAGATCAACGGTATCCCTAATTTCATATTTTTTTTCAACCATATCTTATATCCGGACGAAATACGCTTTAGCAGATTATTCAGCGTTTTAAACAAAAAAAGCTTCCGGCCGCATTACAACCGGAAGCTTTAAAAATAATTATTTCCTAATAAACTTTAGCGGGCAATTTTAAGCACCATATGCGGATAAATCATGTTCGGATCGGAAATCAGCTCTTTGTTCGCATCATACAGTTTTTGCCACTGGAAAGGACTCCCGTATACATTGGAATATCCGGCAATCCTGGAAAGGTATTCACCTTTGGCCACCCAGTGCTCATTTATTCCTACTTCTCTGGGAATGTTAAAGACCTGATCCGGATAGATCAAATCAGGATTTTTAATCTGATCACGGTTATAAGTGTATATCTTCATCCAGGCATAGGCATCATTGTAGACATCTTCCTTGCCTGCGATTTTCCAGAGATAATCGCCACGCATAACCGTATATGTAGGAGGCACAGCCGGTTTACCTTTTTCGCGAGCCTGGGCCAGCATGCTTTCGATTTGATTCATGGCACGTTCGTTCTCTGTCATCGCGGCAAAAGGATTATTCTTCATCTCATCAAATTTGGCCTGCATTTCATCAATCTCATCCATTCTTCTGTAGATATCTTCCGGTGAGAGATTGAGCAGGGCACTTGCATCATTTTTTAAGCCGTTAAGGCCTGATGTAAAATCATTATAACCAGCTTCATCGGATTCAGCCAGGTTATAAATCTCATTCCAGGTCCCGTCGTTTTGTGACTGTAAATCTTCAAGTTCTTTGTTCAGCTCATCAATTGTGGCATTTTCCTGATCAATACCTTCCTGAGCCGCATCCAGTCTGGACTGCCATTCCTGCAGATAAGCATTGTATTGCTCCTGAGTCATTTCCTCATAATTATAAGACTGGGCAAATACACTGCTAAATGCAAACAATGTAACAAGCAGAACCGAAGTTAGTAATAATTTCATTTTCATAACTCTATTTCTCCTGTTTTTAATTATTATTCACCTCTTGTTGGCATGTCAGTTTCGCCAAATTGTTCAACTTTGTCCCGGTCTGTCTTAAGTTTCTCCAGTTCCGCTTTCTTTGCTTCGACCTTTTTTTCCAATTCCTTTCGTTCCGCTGTTTTTTCCTGCAGTTTTTTCTCAGCAGCAAGCGCAGCAGATTGGGTCTCTTCCAATTGTTTAATATCTTCTTCACTTGGCTTCCAACCACATCCGGTTAATAAAATAGTTGAAAGACCAAATAGAAGAATGATCAGCATGGTAACTGATTTCTTAAATCTCTTCATAGATCAAGCCTCCTGAAATAGTTAAGGTTGGTTGTAACGTCTTATTTAAACTGAAAATAACAAAATATAAATATTATGTCAAGGACTAAATCAATTTCTAATAGACAATCTTTCCTTTGTTTTCATTGTCTGAGTTTCAGTTTAAGCTCTCTCAACTGGGCCTCAGAGACCTCAGCCGGAGCTTCGTCCATCAGTGACAGTGCCGACGCGGTTTTAGGAAAGGCGATCACATCACGGATGGAATCACCTCCGGTGATCAGCATTACCAGTCGATCCAGTCCAAAAGCGATACCGCCGTGCGGGGGAGTACCGTAATCCAGGGCTTTCAACAGAAATCCAAATTTTTTCTGAGCCTCTTCTCTTTTAATTTGCAGAACGTCGAATACTTTTTCCTGCATGGACTTGGTATGAATCCGGATGCTGCCCCCGGCAATTTCGAAACCGTTCAGTACCAGATCGTATGACCTGGCTTTCACGCATTGCGGCTCTTCATCCATATACTTTAAATCTTCAGCTTTGGGACTCGTAAAGGGATGGTGTCTGGCGACATAACGGTTTTCTTCTTCGTCAAACTCAAGCATCGGAAAATCCGTAATCCAGACAAATTTAAAGTCCGACCGGTCAATGAGCTCTAAATCCATGCCTAATTTAAGACGCAGGTCACCGAGAACCGAAAATGTTTTTTCATAATCGTCGGCTACGATTAGCAGTATATCTTTATCTTTTAGCGCCAGTTTTTCAACAAGCGCCTTTTGTTCATTTTCACTTATAAATTTTGATACGCCGGCCTGTAAGCTGTTGTCCTGAAATTTGGCATAAGCCAGACCTCCAGCGCCCAGTTCCCTGGCATAATCCACTAACTTATCTATCTGCTTCCTGCTCAGATCCGCACCGTTCGTTAAACTCAGACAGGCAATCTGACCATTATTATCCAGCACATCACTAAAAACTTTGAATTCTGACCGGGAGAAAACTTCATTAAGCTTTTGTATCTTTAATCCAAATCGTAAATCCGGTTTATCGGTGCCGTACGTTTCAAATGCATCTTTATATGTCATCGAAGCTATTGGCAGTTTAACTTCATGTCCCAGCAACTGCCCAAATATTTCCTTCACCAATTCACTGGATAAATCTATAACATCTGATTCATCCACAAAAGACATTTCGATATCAATTTGGGTAAATTCAGGCTGGCGGTCACGGCGCAGGTCCTCATCGCGGAAGCATTTGACAATCTGAAAATAGCGATCGAATCCGGCGATCATCAGCAGCTGTTTATAGGTTTGCGGCGATTGCGGCAGGGCATAAAAGCGGCCGGGATAGTTACGGCTGGGAACCAGGAAATCGCGCGCCCCTTCGGGGGTGCTTTTCATTAGAACCGGCGTCTCAATTTCTACAAATTGCCGCTTATGGAAAAAATCGTAAACAACTTTATACACCTGACTACGGGTGATTAAATTATGCTGCAATGCCGGACGCCGTAAATCGAGATAGCGGTATGTAAGTCGTAATTCCTCGTTTATCTGCAGTTCATCGAGGATTTCGAAAGGTGCTGTTTTTGCTTCGTTTAATATTTCCAGATCGGTTGCATGCAGTTCGATCTGCCCGGTTTTCATGGATGGGTTGAGCGATTCATCCGGGCGCCTGGATACCGTTCCCTTTACTGCGATAACAAATTCGCTGCGTAATGATTTTGATTTATCATACAAGCCGGGATCACTATCAGGATTAAATACGATTTGCGTTTTGCCGAAACGGTCACGGATATCGATAAAAATGAGTCCGCCGAGATTGCGCCATTTGTTGACCCAGCCGTTGAGAACAACGGTCTGCCCGATGTGATCCGCATTTAGTTCTGCACAGTAGTGTGTTCTTTTCATTGATATGATTCTCCCGCAAAACAGCAGCAATTTAAACAGAATCATTTTTTCATACAAAT
>CAYXRA010000071.1:9321-21406 GCA_964467525.1 uncultured Calditrichaceae bacterium | reverse complement strand
TATCCATCATTTCAATGGTCGCCTGATTTTTTCGGTGTATTTGGGGATGATGATGCTGAAACCTACGAACTGATGATGAGTTCCAATGTCATCAATCAGGACCAGGAAAATTATGGTGGTAACGCTACATTTTTATCGATGGGTCCGTTTGACGTCAGTCTTGGTGATACATTGGTTGTGCACATGGCTCAAATTCTGGGTAACGGTAAAGATGCGGTTATGAAAACTGCCGAAACCGTTGACCGTTTAAAGGATAATAATTTTAAAGTCCCGACATCACCGCCCGTTCCCGATTTACGTGTAGTTACTGATAATAAACAGGCCAGACTTATCTGGAGTCCCACGGAAAATTCCGATCCTGAAAATTACACGGACCAAAATCGTTTAGATGATGAGCCTCAGCCGTTCGAAGGGTACCGGCTATACAAAAGCACCTACAGTATAGAAGGACCCTGGATTTTATTGGCTGAATATGATATCACAGGTAATAAGTTCGCCAATAATATCGGTATTGAACACGAATATGTTGATGAGGGCTTGTTGAATAACATAGAGTATTACTACTCAATTACCGCATTTTCTAAAGAAGATCGAAAATTAAACTGGCCTTCACTTGAATCAAGTATTCGGGCTGGTGCTAAACAAGTTGTTCCCGGTACTGCGCCTCCGGAATCTGTCGGCGAGGTTGCCGTAGTTCCTAATCCCTACCGGGGCGATATCGCCTACAGAAATTATAATCCGCCCTGGGAAAAAGCGCCCGTGGGCCGCCCATGGATGGAACAGGACAGGCGGGTCCAATTTATCAATCTGCCTAAAAGGTGTATAATAAAAGTATACACACTGACCGGTGATTTTATTTGGGAAAAAGAACATGAAAGCGCTGACAGAGGTTATGAAGACTGGAATCTGACTTCATCAATTGATCAGGCCATTGCCAGCGGTCTGTATATTTTCACCGTTGAAGATCTGGATAATGGTAAAGTGCAGGTTGGCAGATTTGTTGTCATAAAGTAGAATCGAATAATTGTTAAGGATTAGATATAATGTTTAAAAAGACACTCATCTTTTTACTGTTGTCACCGGTTCTGATTTTCGCGCAATATGAGAGACCGGGAAGTGCAACCGCAAAATTTCTGGGAATCGGTGTAAGCCCGCGTTCCGCAGCAATGGGTGAAGCCTATATTGCAGTTGCCAACGGGGCGGAAGCAACCTATTATAATCCTGCAATGCTTCCAGGGATTAGTGGTACCATATTCAGCGCCAGTCATAATGAGTGGCTGGCAGATATCAATCATGATTTTTTGGCTATCGCCCATAACTTTGGCGCCCTGGGCTCAATCGGTTTATCAGTAACCGGTTTAACCTCACCGGAAATGAAAGTGCGCACGCCACTACAACCTGAAGGCACAGGGAAAACCTTTATGGTAGGACATTACCGTATTGGCTTAACTTACGCCAGAAATCTGACCGACAAGGTTACCTTCGGCGGCAGTATCAATTATATTGATCTCAGTCTTCATGAAGATTTTAATGAAAAAGCGTTCTCGGTTGATATTGCAGCCATGTATAGTATCAATTATTACGGTTTCGCATTTGGTATGATGATTTCAAATTTTGGTTCCAGTGTAAAATATGTTGATGAAGAGTATCCTCTTCCGCTGCGGTTTACTTTCGGCCTTGGTTTCAATCCGATTGAAACTGAAATGCAAAAAGTGGTTGTCAGTATGGCAGTGATGAAACCCAACGATGGACAAACATTGGTTGCCACGGGTTTAGAGTGGGGGTTTTATGATCACTTTTTTCTGCGTGGCGGATATCATATAAATCACGATGCAACACGATTCAGTTTTGGTACCGGTTTCCAAATGGATATATCGAATATGCAATTTAATTTTGATTATGCGTTTAGTGAATACCAGGAAATCGGTGACGCGCATCGTTTCGGAATCGGGATGGCTTTTTAATAAGCTATTAATAAAATAACACAAAATTTATCGTTAAATGGGCAGATTATGAAAACACATCAAAAATTAAATTTGTTAATCTATTTCATAATTTCAATATATCTGTTGACAGCCTGCGTGGTTGATTATCCGGATTATAGTAAACCGGAAATTCGTCTGACCGCTCCGGATAATAATACTGTTATAGGCGATTCTGTATTTATATCTGCCGAAGCTTCCGATGATGGTAAAGTAGAGTATGTCGATTTTTTTATAAACGATCAGAAAGACAGTGCTTCCAATGATTATGAGTATCCTTACAGTCATGTGTGGAATGTGATCGATGATTCGCTGCAAATCAATCGTGATCTCGGCAATACCCGTACAAATTTCGGTAAACGGCATAAAATCTATGCCAAAGTGCATGATAATGACAAACTGGAAATGATTTCCGAAATAATCTATGTCTATTACAAATGGTTTTTGCTTGTAGATGACGGCGATGAAGGCAATAAAGAAGAGAATACTCAGGCGATTGATATCGATAAATTTTTCATTCGAAATCATAACGATTCTTTGGAATTCCGCATCGAGACTAATGGCAAATGGAGAGTCTACGATGACAGTACCGGATTAAATATCGGGATATTCTTGGATACTGACCAGAATGCAGATACTGGCTATAAAACGGATTCCACAAATATAAAGGTTGGAAACCGGCTGGTAAACACAGATACAGTACGTTATTCAGTCAATGATATTGGTGCCGATTACGTTCTGGTTATCGGCCATGAGGGGAATGGACTTTATATATGGAATAGCGCGCAGAGGATATGGCAGTTTGATTCGGGTGTTGAAGTATATAGACTGGAAGATAAATCATCATTTGCAGAGTTACGGATTCACCTAAACCAGATCAACAATGCGGCCGCAATTGATATTGTTGCTGCTTACATGCTGTTTGAATTTGGCAATATATACTGGGATGTTGCCCCAAATTCCGGTCATATATCATACGGTATGGACAAAATATATTTAAGTGAAATTAATTAATATAAAAAATGAAAAATCAGGATATAAACCGATAAGTGTTTTCAGGGAGTTATGATGCACAAATCAGGAGGCAAGCAAAACAGAAAGCCAATGACAAAAAACATGAACTGCGACTTAGCTGTTATCGGAGGAGGCATGGCCGGAACCTGTTGTGCTATTACTGCGGCACGACAGGGCCTTAAAGTTATTCTTATACAGGATCGTCCCGTTTTAGGCGGTAACGCCTCCAGCGAAGTCAGGCTGTGGATATTGGGTGCCACATCACACATGTCTAATAACAATCGATGGGCCAGGGAAGGCGGTGTTATCGATGAAATTTTAGTGGAAAATACCTATAAAAATCCGGAAGGCAATCCGGTTATTTTCGATACCATTTTATTGGATAAAGTAACCAATGAGGAAAACATTGAACTCCTGCTAAATAGTTCTGTATTTGAGGTTGTCAAGAAAACGGCTGATCAGATTAAATCGGTAAAGGCCTTTTGCAGCCAGAATTCTACGCAGTATCAGATAGAAGCACCCTATTTTTGTGATGCTTCCGGTGACGGTATTGTTGGATTTATGTCCGGAGCCGCCTTCCGAATGGGTGCTGAATCGAAAGATGAATTTGGTGAAAAATTTGCACCGGATGAATCATTCGGTCATTTACTCGGGCATTCACTTTATTTTTATTCCAAAGATACCGGAAAACCGGTAAACTTTATACCTCCATCTTATGCCATCTCTATGGACGAAGTCGAAAAAATTGCGAGATTCCGCAAGTTTGGATTGCAGGATCAGGGATGCAAATTCTGGTGGATCGAATATGGCGGGCGTCTCGATACGGTACATGAAACAGAAAGCATAAAATGGGAACTCTGGCGCATTGTCTACGGTGTCTGGAATTATTTTAAAAATTCCGGTAAGTACCCAGAAGCCGAAACGATGACACTGGAATGGGTTGGTATGATCCCCGGAAAAAGAGAAAGCCGCCGCTTCGAGGGCGATTATATGATGATCCAACAGGATATTGTCGAACAGCGGACTCATTACGATGCTGTTTCTGCCGGTGGCTGGTCGCTCGATCTGCATCCGTCTGATGGTATATATTCAGATCGGCCCGGATGCGAGCAATGGCACGCCAAAGGGGTATACCAGATCCCCTATCGTACCATGTTCAGCCGTAATATCACTAATCTATTTCTGGCCGGCAGAATAATCAGCGCTTCACATGTGGCATTTGGCTCTACACGTGTGATGGCCACTTGTGCCCATAACGCTCAGGCGGTTGGGATTGCCGCAGCAATTTGCAAAGAAAACGATTGGTTACCGGCCAGGTTATCCGACCCGGAGCTTGTTACCCAGCTTCAGCAAAGGCTGCTAAACACGGGGCAGTATATTCCGGGTCTGCCTATTAATGACGTGGATGATTTGGTACAAAAAGCAGAAATCGATGTATCCAGTCAATTGGTAATTGAAAAACTTAATGATAACGGGCCGTGGTTAAATATGAAAAATTCATGGGCAATGCTGCTGCCCCTGAAAAAAGACGATGTGCCTGATTTTGAGGTTACTATAAAATCAGACACTGATACAACACTACAGTTTGAATTAAGAAAAAGTAAAAAGAATGGTAATTACACGCCAGATCAGGTAATAGCCAGAAGAGAAACGCTGATTGAGAGTGGAACGGAAAGGGAATTAAAAATATGCTTTGATAGTGAAATTAAAGAAGATCACTATGTTTTCTTTTGTTTGCTGGCAAATAAAAATGTCTGGATCCGATGCAGTGATCAGAGAATAACCGGATTGCTGGCCCTTACTAATAGATTTAACGAACGTGTAGCAAGAGATAATATCCAGAGGCCGGAACAGGATATCGGCGTGGAAGTGTTTGAATTTTGGCGTCCGCTTCGAAGACCGGCAGGTCATAATATTGCTATACGATGCAACCCTGCTATAAAAGCCTATTGTCCTCAACAGATAAGAAATGGATTTACCAGGCCTACAAATAAAACTAATGCCTGGGTGGCTGCATTCAATGATTCCCATCCGAATATTACACTGAGCTGGAATAAAAAGCGAAATATTAAGCGGATCGAACTGACCTTCGATACGGACTATGACCACCCCATGGAATCCGTTCTGATGGGGCATCCGGAAAATGTGATGCCCTTCTGTATCAGAAATTACAGGATTAAAGATGACAGCGGGAATATTCTTAAAGAGGTTAAGGGTAATTACCAAACCCGCAATACGATTATACTGGATGATGTAGTTCATACGTCTAAAATAATTATTGAAGCAGAACATCCTTCAGAAAAAACTCCGGCCGCAATCTTTGAGATACGTTGCTATCGTGCTTGATAACAGGACGAGAAAACCAGTTTAACTAACAGAAACAGTAGATTTTCAATTTTAAATAAGATGTTTCATAGAAAATTTAAAAATAAACTAACTTACCAAATCTTGATGCTGATTTTTTCTATTTCGGCTGCTGCCTGTATGGAAGTAAAAAATTCGTTCTACCTCGAAAGCCCGGACCAAAATCTGAATTTATATATTTACAAGGATACGAATGATGGCATAAAGTACACCTTGAAGACCAATGAACAAACCATCATTGCACCTTCGAAATTGGGTATCGTTGTCAACGATACGGATTTCGGGCAGGGTGTTAAATGGAGCGAACCTGTAGTTGAAAATATAACTACATCCTCTATAAGACGCGGCGTGCACTCTATAGCCTTAAATAAATGCCGTGAATTGAAACTACCTCTGTTTCACCAGCAGAGCGGTTACAAATTTCAACTTGAATTCAGATTGTTCAACGATGGCGTGGCTTATCGTTACATTATGCCCGGCAAAGGTAAACAATGGATAAAGGCCGAACATTCATCCTGGAAAATTCCGCAGCAAAGCAGGATATGGTATTTTGAACGGGAAAATGACTGGAAATTAAAAAGTTATGCCGGCGAATGGCTCTCCACAACAATTGACAGCCTGCCTGTTATTTCTCCGACGGGACCGGTTCAGGGCACACCGCTGGTAATTGAACTGGAAGATAATTCGGGCTTCCTTCTAATCAGCGAAGCGGCCCTGTATGATTACAGCGGTATGCGTCTGGAAAGTGTCGCAGAAAGAACAGTGAAAGTTAATTTTGGCGAAGGCAAATCGGGATTTTATGTCAGAGATACCGTTACCACGCCCTGGCGTGTAGCAGTTTACACAAAGACGCTCAATGCACTCGTAAACAGTGATTTGATCTGGAATCTGAACCCAAAACCGGATGAAACGCTGTTTTCTGATACGGATTGGATCAAACCCGGCCGTTCTGTCTGGCGATGGTGGTCATTGGGGACAGGCAACCCGGATGAAGAAAAACGCTATATTGATTATGCCCAAAAACTTAAGTTTGAGTATACCATTATTGATGAAGGATGGGGGGGCTGGCCTAATTATTGGGAAAAGGTTAAGGAACTATGTGCTTATGGCGTTAAAAAAAATGTGGGAGTATGGCTGTGGAAGCATTCCAATCAGATTGAAGACACCACTGATAATTACGCAGCAATGCGCGCCTTTCTGGATAAAATCGAAGATGCGGGTGCAGTAGGTTTAAAAGTGGATTTCATGAATGCGGAATCCAAAGATAAGATCGATTTTGAAATTCGTTTGCTTGAAGAAGCAGCGAAAAGAAGATTAATGGTTAACTTCCACGGCTGTCACCAGTCAAGTGGTGAGGCCCGTACCTTTCCAAATGAAATGACCCGCGAAGGTATCAGAGGCCTGGAATTAAATCGGATGACAGAAGGACCGATTCCGGCCAGGCATAATGCCGCTCTGCCATTCACCCGATTTGCCGCAGGTCAGGCTGACTACACACCACTGGGTTTTACCGCACCCGGTCCGACATCCTGGGCGCATCAACTGGCAACGGTCGTTGTTTTTACATCGCCGTTACAGGTTATTGCCGAAAATGCGGAGTTCCTGTTAAACAACAAACTCATTGAACCTGTTTTACCGGTCCTGTCTGCGATTCCCTCTGTATGGGATGAAACCGTTGTGTTACCAGGCAGCGCAATCGGAAAATTAGCGGCATTCGCCCGCAGAAGCGGTAAAAGATGGTTTGTTGGCATTTTAAACGGTGGAAAAAAGCAATCATACGAAATTGACTTCTCGTTTTTGAAACCGGATTTATATAATGTGCTTGTTGTTCGGGATGATTTAGCGGCGGATAAAATTAATCTGCGCGGCCTTAATCCAAAGGCCAAATTAAAGAATTATACGCATGCACTGCCTTTCGGGGTAGAAAATTTGACATTGGATAATAACAGTAAATTACAAATAAAAATGGCTGATGGGGGCGGTTTTGTGGCAGTCATTGAAAGGCGTAGATAAGAATGACAGGCTGGATTAATGGTGTCGGATAATGGAAAATCAATTTTACGAATTAGTGGATTTTAAACAGGGATTATTATGAGTTATCTTGATTATCTGGTCATGTTTTTTTACATCCTGGGCATCTTCGCTGTTGGGGCTTTGTATGGTAAACGGATAAAGAATACTAAAGATATGTTTGCTGCCGGCGGGCAGTCGCCATGGTGGGTTTCCGGATTAAGCGGATTCATGACCATGTTCTCGGCAGGGACATTTGTTGTCTGGGGTGGTATTGCTTACAAATATGGCATTATTGCGGTAAGTATCAACATTTGTTACGGTATCGCCGCGTTACTGACCGGTTATTATGTGGCCGGCCGCTGGCGCAAATTAGGCGTCACGACGCCCGCGGAATATCTGGAGTTGCGCTTCGGTAAAGCCGCGATTCAGTTTTACACCTGGATCATGATGATCTATCGTCTTGCCGGTGTGGCCGTCGCCCTCTATTCGCTGGCGGTTGTCTTAACCGCGCTCATGCCATTAGGTGCCGGGAATATTTTTCGGGATGCTCTGACCGGCAATCTTGATATCGTCTGGGCGATTTTGTTATTCGGCTCGGTAGTGGTTATTTATACTATGATCGGCGGTCTCTGGGCGGTATTGATGACCGATGTTTTGCAGTTTCTGGTATTGAATATGGCAGTCCTGTTTGTTATTCCATTAAGTTTTATAGATGCCGGCGGATTCGCTGAAGTGGTTAAAACAGTTCCCGATGGCTTCTTTAATCTTACCGGTGGTGGATACACCTGGCTATTTTTGGTGGGGTGGGTGGCCATCCATTTTTTCATGTTAGGCGCAGAGTGGGCCTTTGTCCAGCGCTACCTTGCGGTGCCCAGTAAGAAGGATGCCCGTAAATCTTCCTATCTGTTTGGAATTCTCTACATCGTCAGTCCGATATTGTGGTTACTGCCGCCGCTGCTTTACCGGTCGATTGAACCGAATATTAATCCGGAAGAAGCCTACATACTGGCTTGTAAAAACGTATTACCGGCAGGTATGCTTGGCTTAATGGTGGCGGCGATGTTTTCGGCCACAGCCAGTATGGTCAGTTCCCAGCTTAATGTATTTGCCGGCGTGTTAACTTATGATTTTTATCATAAACGATTTAAACCAAAAGCAACTGAAAATCACCTCGTACACACCGGCCGCATGATTACCATTTTACTGGGCATCATTTTAATTATTCTTGCCATTATGGTGCCCCATCTTGGAGGAGCGGAGGACGTTGTAATCAGCGTAACCAGTCTACTGGTAACACCCCTTTTGCTGCCCAGCGTTTGGGGACTTTTTAGTAAACGAATAACCCAGAATGATATCTGGCCTACGGCAATAATAAGTTTTGGTCTGGGCTTTATTGTGAAATTTGGTCTCATCTCCGGAGGCTGGTTTAAAAATATTGAGAACATGAATGCCATGAGCGACTGGATATCATTGAATCTCCGGTCTCTGGAAATAGTCGTAGGCGTAATTCTGCCCGCTGTGATTATGACCGCACTTGAGCTGCGACGCAGTGTGGTAAGTGAAGGATGGAAACGCATTGATAAATTAAGCGCGCTTGAAGAGAAGCACATAGAAATGCAACCCAGCGCCTTGCCCGCCAAGATTGTGGCCTGGGCCCTCGGGGTTTGCACCTTACTCATGGTTGTTCTCTGGATAATAGATCAGGATATTGTTCTACTCTTATTTGGCGCATTAATGGCCATTATAACAGGGCTTTCTGCCTGGCTGGCATATCGGATAAAACAGGAAAAAGTAACGATTCAAACATGATGTAATATTTATCAGAAAATCTTTAAGAGAGGGGTAGAAATGATTTTTAGTTTCTTATCATTTAGGAAACAGTCCACAAGCCGCGTGACCGTGCTGTTTGCTTTGATGGGCGCTTTATTGATATCAGTGATATTCGCAGGGTGCAGCAAGGCTGAACCAACCATGTCTAATGATCAATACAGTTTATATATGAATGAAGATGGCTCGTTTTCGATTGAATCAAAAAATTCTGAAAACATTACCTTTAAACCTGAGTTTACCGTTTTGGCATCACGAATTGATCCGCAAATTGCCTTACGGCCAAATCAGTCTATCGAAGACATCCGGTATAATATTCCGACCTGGTATATCGGCGGGGAAGAGACAGGTACAAATGAGACTGTTGCAAACGATAACATCTCTGTCGGGGACGGATTTGATCCACGCATATTAAAGGGGAGCCAGGCAGGGCGCACAGAAGATTTTTTTGAGTCTGCGCCGACTGCCCGTGTAATGGCCAGTTCATTTGAAATAGACGGCAATAGGGTAAACTGGCAATTCCCGGACCATCCCTCGTTCCGTCTTGAAGCCAGCTTATATCTGCCTGAGGGTTCGGCGGAAGCAGTTATGGATTATAATTTCGAGCCCAAAGAAGATGGCTGGTATTCAATTGGTTTTACAGGCAGCCCCGAATATGATATTAATGCCATCGATGAGATGTGGCAGCCAATGCTGTGGCAGGAGAAGCGATTTCCGGATAAATCCTATTTAACCACTGCCTTTCGCTGTCCGATTCCAACGACTCTGTTAACGAAAAATAAAACAACCTTCGGTGTGGTTGCCGATCCGGAAGCGATCCCTTTTCAGCCGTTGCCGCTGTTCGATAATTCGCAGTTCGGCGTTTTGATCCGCAACTCTGAAGGAAATGCCCAGCCGATGCTCTTTGCACCCATTCTCGGTGGCATACATTCTGAAATGAAAAAAGGTCAGACCTTTAGTTTCAAAATGCATTTGGTGGTTAATGGAAATAATCTCAGCAAGACATTTGAATATATTACCCGCTCGCTTTTCCATTTTGAAGATTATCGCAGCAACGCTATTGCGTCCCTAAACACAGCGCTTGAGAACACGATTGAATATGGTCTCAGTGCATACAGCCGGTTTAATGAAGAGCTGCGCGGTTGTTCTTATTCCACCGATGCCCCGGGTACTGTAAAAAATGTATCCGCTCTGCATGCGCTGGGTGCTGCACTGGTTACTGATGACAAAAGAATTTATGACCACCGGGCGCGGCCAATCATTGAATATCTTTTATCCAGGGAAAAGTTTTTGTTTACCACCGACCCGGAGATAAAGATTCAAAATCCATCCTGGAAAATGGATGGTCCCTGTGCTCCCTTATCTGAATTAACGGCGCTATATAACATGTCAAACCGTCGGGTACCGCTTTTTCTTAAATATGCAAATGAATTATACGGTACAACACGCACTTTGAACTTGGAAGATGCTGTCCGCGGCGATCGCTGGCCAAATGCACTGGCCTTATACCGGGCAAACGGTGAGCAACGTTATCTGGATGCGGCCAGGAAAGGGGCTGAAAAATATATTGTAGAGCGCATTAATACGTTTCAAACCAGCTTTGATGATCCTTTCCAGCCGGGATTGGGTTTCTGGACCAGCTTTGCTCCGATATGGATCAATCTTTATGATCTTTATGAAGAAACCGGCGAAAACAGATTTCTGGAAGCCGCAGCCAAAGGCGCCTACCGTTATACGCAGTTTATGTGGTTTTGCCCGGTCATTCCGGATGCCATGATTACAGTGAACGAAGGCGGGAAAGCACCGCACTACTGGTATCTGCGTTCAAAAGGACACGAACAGATGACAGCGCCGGAGGAGTCCGTACCCGCGTGGCGCGTTTCAGAGATTGCGTTAACCCCCGAATCTTCTTTGACCTGCGCCGGCCACCGGGGTATCATGATGGTCAATCCCATTCCCTGGATGATGCGTATGGCCGGAGATACAGAGAATAAATTTTTTCATGATATTGCCCGCTCTGATGTGATTGGCAGATGGGCTAATTTTCCCGGTTATCATATCAACACCGGCCGCACCACGGTTTTTGAAAAAGCGGATTATCCTTTGCGCGACCATGAAGAACTGAGTTATAATTCCTTTCATTATAATCACATTTGGCCGCATATTGCCATGATAATCGACTATCTGGTTTCAGATGTTTATTACCGTTCCAACGGGCAAATTCATTTTCCGGGCGAGTATGCCGAAGGCTATGCCTATCTGCAAAGCAAGGTTTATGGTCATGTACCCGGTACGTTTTATGAGGATAAGAATGTCCGTTTATGGCTGCCCAAAGATCTCCTAGACATCGATAATCTTGAAATTAATTACATCGCTGCATACGGCAATGATAAAGTATACCTGGCTTTAACAAATCAGTCTTTCGAAGATATTGAAACGGGCATTGCTTTAAACAGCGCACTTTTACCCGATCTTGCTAGAGGAGACTATAAAGTTCGTGTCCGGACGAACAATGACGATGTCACAGAGCAAAACCTTAAACAGGGTAAAATGCGGGTGAATATACCAGCCGCCGGCATAACAACCCTGATTATAGAAAATATTGATGTACAGCCTGAATTTCAGCGACAACTGGGCAGCGGCAATGCCTTATCTGAGAATAGTTTTGTCAAATTAGATAATTTTAAAGGCACCCATGCAATGATTTTATCCATGGGCAGCGATCTGAACAGTGTTTATGTGTATTTGCAGGCCACATTTAAAGATCTCAAATCGGCGACCTTATTCTATAAAGAAAATGACCAATGGAAAAAATTGCCGGATACGTCCTATCCCTTTGAATGGACCGTGGAAATGAATCAGTTGAAAGATTTTGAATTTTATGT
>CAYXRA010000071.1:0-9221 GCA_964467525.1 uncultured Calditrichaceae bacterium | reverse complement strand
ATATTTGAAAATGGAACGGCTGGTACTATGGATGTCATCTTTGCAGGAAATTATATCCGGTTTAAGATGCATGTTGAGACAGATAATCCAGTTTCCATACTGATCCGGAGCAAAGGGGCCACTCCGGGTTTTGGTTTGGCAGACAATCTGATCAATAATTTAGCCCCGGGATTTAAGACTAAACTTAAAAAAGGCGATGGAACGGATATAACCGGGTTTGAAAATTATGACTTCAGGTCCGGCGGATCACGCTCAAGACTCATATCCAACTTTGCCATTTATCCGAAAAATCGGTTTGCGGTCGTTAATATCGATCCGGGGTCAAAAATAGTTTTATCGACTGAAGAACAGATCGCCCAGGGCAGTAATAATGTGACTGCGCTCGATCATTTTTATTACATTTTGGGCGATATAAAAGAGATTTATAAAACCTTCCTCGACATTCGTAATCAATCAGAGTATCCGGTAATGCTTCCCAAATATGAGTTTTTCGGCGTTGGCTGGGAAGCATGGGGCGCTCTGGGCTGGAACACCAATCATAAAACGGTGGTTGAGGATGTCACCAAATATCTGGATTTGGGTTATCCGTTAAGCTGGATGGTAGTTGGTTCGGGATTCTGGGAACGCAGCGACCCCAAATATCACGCAACCACTTCATTTGGCGTCTGGGATAATACGCTTTATCCGTTCCCGGATAAATTGCGGAATTTCGCCTGTCAAAATGATCTCAAACTTATTCTGGGTCTGCGCATATCGTTCATCAAGGGCGGACCTTTTACTGATGAAGGCTTACGCAAAGGCTATTTTATCACTGAGGCAGATACGGCCAAGGTGTTTAATATAGCATTTCCTAAAAGTCCTATATATTTGCTGGATACTCAAAATCCCGAAGCGATCGACTGGTATATTAATCTGTGCCGGATCTGGGATGTCGATGGCTTCAAGGAAGACCTGTTTGGCTACAACAAGTATGTTCTTCGGGATGATAAACTGAATCAGGTCAATGAAGCCCTGATGGAAATGGGTTTCCTGGTAATGGGCCGTAACAACTATCTTGGATCGAATTCCGATATTCACCGGATTGAGGATTTTAACTACGATCAGGATCAGGATCGCGGCGCCATAAATACACTTGCCTACGCATATAGCGGTATTCCTTTCACGTATGGCGATATTATCGGAGGAACATTTGGTGGAAGGAAATTTGAAAATGAAGTTTCACCACGCATAAAAGAATATATGATGCGCATTTCCCGCTGGTCCGCATTACATTGCTCAATGGCCATGGGCAAAGGACCCTGGCATTTCAAAGATCCCGAGATGGAGAAAGTTGTACTCGAGTCAGCCAAATTACACGACCGTCTGCAGCCCTATCTTTACAGTCAGGCAGTCCGTTTTTATCATGATGGTTTTCCCTGGACTCAGACACCTCTGACTCTGGCTTTTCCTGAAGACGATGACGTATACGGACGTGAGAATAATGTCGTGCGCGGCTACCAATGGATGATCGGTGATGCTTTAATGGCCGTGCCGCTTTTTGGTGAAGATTATGAAACAGCGCAAAGCCGTGATGTCTACTTGCCCAAGGGAAAGTGGATGGATTATGACAGCGGCAAAAAGTTTGAGGGTCCGGTATTGTTAGAGAATTATGCACTGCCAGTTGATAAGAACCCGCTGTTTGTCGGTGGAACAGGAATCCTTATTGAAAAAGAGAAAGAGGGATTAGTAGCCCGCATTTATCCTGTAACTAATCAAACGCAAACGATTTTCTGGGACTGCGATGCCATCACGAAGAGCGAAATAAAAATTGATGATCCGGACTGGAATAATCCGGTTATTCTGGATTTGGATAATTCGAAGCCGGTGGAAGTGAAAAAGAATAATCATGCCTGGGAGTTTGAATTAAAGCCGGGCAGGGATTATCTGATTAAATAATTTTTTAAGAAATTGACACACGTGTGAAAATTTTGTTTGGAGGTTTTCTTTATGTTAAATATAAATCCGAAACATTGCCGGAAATTATATATATTTGGCGTTGTTTTACTTTATATCCTTATTTTTAATATTATTGCCGTAAATGCTCAGAATATTGAAATCAGCAATGATCGCTATACCGTATCGGTTTCAACGGATTCAATTGATTTTTTTATTACAGAAAATGCTTCAGGCGTTTCAGAGTATTTCACTTCCGAAGTGGGGGTGTTAAAACGCAACTCAACCGCCAACGTCTCTCTCACACGATTGGATAAAACTCTGGATGATGTCACTTACAGTACTTTGGCCTGGAACGAAAACCAGGATTTATTCTCGGCTGGTGCTTTGAATGTTCACAAGGCCGACTCTGTATATCAGGACAGTGTTATTCACTTTGTATATCCGGCCGGTGATGCTTATGAAGTCAGCCTGAAACTCAAGCTTCCGCCGGGAGATCAGGAGCCCATAATTGAATATGCGCTTACGGCGGTAAATAATGGTTACTACAGCATATCGTTCTTTGGAACGCCAGTAAACGAGATCAGTACGGTTGATGAAATCTGGCAACCGATGGTTTGGATCGAAAAACGTTTTCCTCGTAAAGCCTATCTGTCTCCTAATCATTTGTGCCCCTTACCGGGAAGTTTTGTTACCAATGATCAGGTTACATTTGCTTTATTTGCCGATCCGGATGAATATCCATTTGAAAAAATGCCGTCTCTGGATCGCAGTACGTTCGGTGTGGCCGTTCGCAATCAAAATGCTCAGGTCCAGCCCATGATCTGGGCCCCAATAATTGGCCGTACGAATTCCTATTTGTCATCGGGTGAGATGTTCTCATTTAAAGCCCTGCTTTATGTCAGTGATGGCAATATTCACAAGGCCCAGGAAGAAGTTTCACGTCGTGTATATGGTTTCGATCATTACAAGCGTAATAATGCGTTGGAATCTCTTAATGCCACCCTTTACCGGATGATCGATTACGGCATGAGTGCATACAGCCTGTTTGATGAAGAATTGAAGGGTTGCGCCTATATCCAGGATGTACCCAATTCGGTTAAAAATGTTTCGGCGCTTAATCCGTTTAATATAGCTTTTGTCTGTGATGATACGACCATTATGAAAGAACGTGCATTTCCTATTATGGAATATCTGCTATCCAGAGAAAGTAATAATTTTTCTCTTACTCCAACTAGCGGAGTTGGCGGGCAGCATGCGGATAATAGCCTGGGTTATCCATATATGATCAGTTCCGAGGCGGCTGCACTGTACAGATTATCCAACCAGTCAAGCGGTTTTTTTCTGGACCTGGCCAGGGATAAGCGATACACTTCCGATCTGGCTAATGAAAAAGCCTGGCGGGATAATTTCATGCTATACCGCGCTTCCGGTGATGAAAGCTATTTGTCGAATGCAATCAGCGGGGCAAACATGTATATCAATGCCCGCATTGATCAACTGGAAACCGCATTCACCTACCAGTATAACCAAAAGTCCAGTTTCTGGATCTTCTTAGCACCGAAATATGTGGATCTGTTTGAGATGTATGAAACGACGCGAGATATAGCATATCTCGATGCCGCCCATGAAGCAGCCCGCCGCTATGCCCGCTATATCTGGATGAGTCCGAAAGTACCCGATCAGAGTATTCTGGTTAATCCCAATAATGAAGCACCGGTTTACTGGTACGCCGCCGGCGATCCCATGTATGCACCGGAAGAAGAAGTGCCGGCCTGGCGGTTATCGGCCATTGGTTTAACCAGTGAGGCTTCCGGCACCGGATCTACGGACCGTGGGCACAGGGCGATTTTCATGGCGCATCATGCGCCTTACATGCTGCGACTGGCCGCACTTATCGGTGATGACTATTTACGTGACATTGCCCAATCTGCCATTACCGGACGCTGGCGCAATTTTCCCGGTTATCACATGAACACGGATCGCACCACTGTATTTGAATTACCTGATTTCCCACTTCACGAGCATGAGGAAATATCGGCAACTTCGATGCATTACAATCATGTCTGGCCGATGATATCATTGATTATCGACTACCTGGTTACGGATGTATACGATAAATCAAACGGACAAATCGAATTTCCTTCTGAATATGTCCAGGGATATGCCTATCTGCAAAGCAAAATTTATGGACATCAGCCCGGTACCTTTTACGGTGAAGAAGGCGTCACCTTCTATATGCCTCGGAATATGGCTGCAACCAGTAATAAACAGGTTAACTATATCGCTGCGCGCGGTAATGACAAACTCTATTTTGCCTTTACAAACCAGTCTGATGAAGACATTAACTCTACCATTACGCTTAATCAGGAAGTGTTACCGTTTGATATATCCGGCGCTTTCAACGGCAGTTTATGGGAAGACAATCAGCAAGTTGGGACTGTGTCCATGAGCGGGGGAAGTTTTGATATCTCTGTTAGCGCCAACGGTATTACGGCGGTTGCTTTCGATAATGTCGAAATTAACACCAGGCTGCAGGATCGTGTTCTCAAGAATGATCCTGCCCGGGCCTGGACCAACGACTACCGCCAACATGAATTTGCTCTAACCTATGCGATGTATATTAATTTTGGGGAAGGGCTGCGCGAGGCTTACCTGTATTCCGGTGCAGAACAGGGTCAGTATAAAAAAATCACATTAAATTATTTTACGGATATCGATTCAACCATGAGGACAGTAGTTGATAATGCCTTTCCCTTCGAATTTGAAATCCCGCTGGCCGCTGAAAACACCGTGTTCAATTACAAGTTGACCACAACGGACGACGAAGATAATATTGAAAGCTCGGTATGGTATACCTTATCAGAAGAAACGCCCGTCAGCGCTGTATTGAGTGGCTATGGGGCCATCGTAAGCGGTGAACAGGCTTCGATTAAAGTCGATCTCATGGGCACCCCGCCATGGGAAGTTACCTATACCGACGGCGAAAAAACATACACCCAGTCTGATATTCAGTCGTCACCTTATAATATTGCCGTCTCTCCAAAGGTGACAACTACATATTCCATGGTCTCAGTTACAGATGCCACAGGAGCAGGCGAGGCCGACGGACAGGCAACGATTGTAGTCGGTGATAAAACCAGACACCCCTTTCTTGATGGTATGGTACGTCAGTACTGGAAAGACGGCGAATGGGATGCGGAATTCATCAGCGTGAAGAACAGCTCTTCATGGGCCCGCGAGGCTTTTTTCAGTTTTGATATATCTGATATGGTAGACCAGCTGCCTAATGTTATGTTCCGTCTTTATTTTTATGAGTCAGATGTTCCCGGAAATATTACCTTTTCGATTGAGGGTATTGAGCAGACATTTGATGAATCCCTGGACTGGAATAATAAGCCGTCCGATGCGGCCTTCACAACCGCAGGTGCAAATCTTACCAAAAGTCAGGATGATTTAAACAGTTATTTTGTATGGGATATAACCGATTATTTCAACAATCTGATAGCGAATGAACAAACGGAGTTCAGCCTGCGCGTCTTTTCCAGAAGCGGCTCTGAAGCCCTTAATAAGTTTAAAGCAATGGAAAGTGATTCGGATTTTAAGCCGATGATTATCTTTGATACAGGTGTAACCGATATCGATGAGGAATCGGGTATAACCATTGATGCGTATGCACTTTTTCCGAATTTTCCCAATCCCTTTAATCCCCAGACGACGATACGCTATGCACTAAAGGAAAAAACTCATGTCAAGCTTGATATATTCAATATTAACGGCCAGTTGGTCCGACGTTTGGTCAATGAAGAACAGAATATGGGCTATCGTGAAGCGAAATGGAATGGAACAAATGCCGAAAATCAGCGGGTTGCCAGCGGTCTGTATTTTATTCAGTTTCGGGCCGGCGACTTCATTAAAACACAGAAGATGATCCTGATCAAATAATGGTAATTGTTTAATGGAATAAATGGTCATATTAATCGAGAGGATAAAAAGATTATTATGGATTCTCGTCAAATTTTTGCCGATACGCTCAATCATAAACAACCCGCACGTATACCCATAGATTTCGGCGGGACGCCAACCAGTGGCATGCATGTGAGTTGTGTCAGTGATTTACGGGATTATTACGGACTAGAAAAGCGACCTGTGAAAGTTTGTGAGCCTTACCAGATGCTCGGTCTGATAGAAGATGACCTAAAACAATGTTTGAGCATCGACACGGTTGCAGTTGATATTGGTAATACCATGTTCGGATTCCGCAATGAAAACTGGAAAGAGTGGAGAACCCCCTGGGGGCAGGATGTGCTGGTCGGCGAGAAATTTAATACTACTGTTGATGAAAATGGAAACTGCTTGATTTATCCACAGGGTGATGTTTCTGCGCAGGCCAGCGGAATGATGCCAGAATCCGGATATTTTTTCGATGGAATCATTCGCCAGCCGCCAATTGTTGAGGAGCAGCTTGATCCAAAAGATAATACTGAAGAATTCGTTCTGATTAACGATGCAGAATTAAAATTGTGGCGCGAAACAATCGATGCTGTAAGTAAAAGCCCTTACAGTAGGATCGGCAACATTGGCGGCACTGGCTTTGGTGATATTGCTCTTGTGCCCGGCATAAACCTGAAAAATCCCAAAGGCATCCGCGACATTACGGAATGGTACATGTCCACCATATCCAGGCAGGATTATATTCATGAAGTTTTCAGCAGACAGGCGGATGTCGCCATTCAAAATTTTTCTATGGTTGCGCCCGTTATTGGTAACGAGGTAGATACGGTTTTTATTTGCGGTACGGACTTCGGCAGTCAGAATTCCATGTTTTGTTCCGTTGAGACCTTCCGTTCACTATGGATGCCCTATTACAAGAGAGTCAACGACTGGATCCATCAACATACGAACTGGAAAACATTTAAACACTGCTGCGGTTCGATAAGGCAACTCATCCCTTCATTTATCGAGGCTGGATTCGATTGCCTGAATCCGGTACAAATTTCAGCGGCTGATATGAATGCCCGGCAACTGAAGGCCGAATTTGGCGACCGGATCGTTTTCTGGGGCGGCGGCGTGGATACGCAAAAAACTTTACCATTCGGCACGCCCGAAGAGGTGGAAAAAGAGGTTCTCGAGCGGTGTGAAATTTTTTCAGAAAACGGCGGTTTCGTGTTTAACGCGATCCATAATATACAGGCCAAAACACCGGTGGAAAATATCGTGGAGATGATCCGCGCGGTCCGGAAGTTTAATGGGATGTAAGCAGTGAATTAAACCGATTATTTTTTCCAGATGAAATCATTCGGCCTGTGGCATTAATATAGTAAACAACAGAGGAGTAACTAAAGCGAATTAAGGATAACGGATGTTTTGCTCATTTTTTAAGATGAATATACTTGTTTCAATCATAATCGGATTTCTCGGCATCCCGCTAATCGGACATGCCGGTGCACCGGATTCGAGCTATCAACTTATTTTTGCGGATGAATTTGAAGACAGCACCCTCAATGAGATTGTTTGGAACTATCGTACCGGTCCTTCACATGCTTCATATCAGTTAGCAAGGAATGTGGTGATTGAAGATGGCAGGCTTGTCGTTTATGGACGCAAAGAAGACTATCAGGGTAAAACCTACACTGGCGGCGGTGTTTTTCTGCTCGATGGTATGCGTTACGGTTATTATGAAGCAAAGCTCAAATATCACCACAAACGCGGCTGGCATGCGGCATTCTGGACCTCTGTAAATGACGGCGAATACATACCGTATGATGAACCGCGCATTGAAATAGATATTATGGAAGAGTACTCAAATTCAAAGTGGAACATACAGCATCACCCGAATCTGCACCGCTGGCATCCGGACGGGCACAAAGGTTATGGCTCCTGGACCAAAGATTTCGGCATCGATTTAACAGCCGATTTTCATACCTACGGCGTGGAATTTACCCCAACAGAATTTAATTTTTATTTTGATGATCAGCTCATCCATAGCGAGCCCGGATTAAAAGTACCGCATAACTATCAGCATATCGCTTTAACCATGATTGTCACCAACGCCAATGCTATGGATCCCACCGGTATTCCCGGTAAAACCCAGTTCGAGTATTTCCGCTTCTATCAGAAAAAAGAACATCAAACTGTGGAATATCGTTTGCAAAATGTCAATTCGGGAAAAGTTCTTCAGCCTCTCAGCGGTGAGCCGAATGGAAATCCCGGCGTGGTGCAGGATAAGATTAACGAAAATGCAAATTATCAAACCTGGTGGCTCACCCCGGCGGGAAATGATAATTATTACATACGCAATGCCCATAATGGTAAGGAAATCCGCCCGCAAGGCGGTAACACTATTGATGATATCCCGCTCTTAATCTATTGGGCTCAGGATGGAAACGAAAAAAAATGGCAAATGGAAACACAGGGTGATTATACCAAAATCATCGATCCGGATTCCCGGAAAGTTTGGCGTATCAAAAACAGCTCCACTGCACCGGACGACCAACTGACGCTCCATAATGAAGAAAATATCGATGCCGAAAAGTTTTATCTGTTGCCTGACATCATGGTTGACAATGTCAGTCTGCAATACGAAGAAAGCGGCAACTGGGATTATTCTTCTGCCCGCGGTCACGCTGAAAGACCGCTGACACGTTTCAGCAACACCAGTGGCGACTGGGCGCAGTGGACGCCTGACATCCCCCTGAGCGGTGAATATCGTGTTGAAATTTATGTTGCAGAACATGAGCATCCTGATCCCAATGCCTTGCTTTCCGTTGTTCATAAAAACGGCATTGATAATATTGTTTTGAATTACAGCGCGCAGAGCGGCTGGCTTGAGCTGGGCAAATATAAGTTTAATAAAGGCAGCGAAGGTTTTGTACGCGTGCAGGTGAATACGGCCGGTAAAGGCATAACTGCAGATGCGGTGCGCTTCATTAAAACACCCAAAAAAGGGAACTATAACCGCATTTTGCTCAATCCCGGTATGGATGGATATATTCGTCAGGAGCAGGATAACGGGGATGAAAAAATCCGCATAAACGAAGCGCTGCTGGAAGTACGTCATAGTGCAGGCGGTGCCGGCCGTGAGACGTATTTTACTTTTGATACAGAGCTGACTGTTGAAGTTGACAGCGCCTGGTTTGAAGTCTTTTGCCGGGACATCACAGGCCAGGATCAGCAATCCGGCGCATTACAATTGAGCGCTATGGCGCAGGGCATCGACAGTAATCTGACATGGAACAGCAAGCCAACCGATAATGCCTGGATACGCTGGTCAAATCTGTGGCGGATAG
>CAYXRA010000070.1:4464-21427 GCA_964467525.1 uncultured Calditrichaceae bacterium | reverse complement strand
TGGATGATCCCGAGGGCTGCGGATTCGGCGACTTTTGTCAGCAATGCGTTATCCGCAATACCGTGCTTGATACAATCGAAACCCGTAAAACGCATTTGCAGAAGGAAGCGCCCTATTTTTATCAGGGGGAAGACAAAAAAATCAGGAAAATGACCCTGCTGGCATCTACCACGCCCATAATGGTAAAAGGCGAGCGCATGGTTTTGGTGACCTTGCAGGACATCACCAAACGCGAATCCCTGGAAGCGCAGCTCCGTCAGGCCCAAAAAATGGAAGCAGTGGGCAAGCTGGCCGGGGGCGTGGCACATGATTTTAACAATATGCTGAATGTTATTATCGGGTATTCCCAAATGGTGATGAATAGCCTTTCGCATGACGCAAAAGAGTATAAAAATATTGAGGAAATATTGAAGGCTGCCAACCGTTCTGCCGACCTGACCCGCCAGCTTCTGGCGTTCGCCCGCAGGCAGACCATTGCGCCCAAAATTATCGATTTGAACGAGACGGTGGAAGGGTTGTTAAAGATGCTGCGCCGGCTCATTGGCGAAAACATTGATCTGGCATGGCAACCCGGGAAAAAACTCGTGCCCGTCAAGGTGGATCCCTCCCAGATACACCAGCTCCTGGCCAACCTATGCGTCAACGCCAGGGACGCTATCGGCGGGGTCGGCAGGCTGACCATCGAAACCGATCGTGTCGGCTTTGATGAGGGATACTGCGCCGATCATCCCGGATTCATCCCGGGCGAGTTCATCATGCTGGCAGTCAGTGACGACGGCTGCGGCATGGACAAGGAAACCCTGGACAATATATTCGAACCGTTCTTCACCACCAAGGGCGTGGGCGAAGGCACCGGGCTGGGCCTGGCCACCGTGCACGGCATCGTCAAGCAGAACGACGGCTTCATCAATGTATACAGCGAACCGGGCAAGGGCACGACCTTCAAGGTCTATCTGCCGTCCCATGCGGAGGAAAGCGTGGAAACCAAGTCGCAGGAAACAACTGAAATGCCAGCCGCCCGCGGCGAAACCGTTCTGGTTGTCGAAGACGAGGTCTCGATTTTGGAACTGGTTCAAATCGTGCTCGAAAATTTGGGATACACGGTCCTGGCCGTATCCACGCCCTGTAATGCGGAAGCCCTGGCGAAAGAGCACGCTGGTGATATCAATCTGCTGATCACCGACGTGGTCATGCCGGAGATTAACGGCAAAGACCTGGCGGAAAAACTGAAGATTCGTTATCCCGACCTCAAGGTGCTATTCATGTCCGGCTATACCACCAACGTCATCGCCCATCAAGGCGTTCTGGACTCGGGGGTGAATTTCATCCAGAAGCCCTTTACCAACCGGGGTCTGGCGCTGAAAGTGCGGGAAGCCCTGAATCGGGATTAAGGGAACTTATGTTCGAAACATGATATAGGATATAAACAAAGAAATGAATAGGGTAGAAGGCCCAACAAGGCGCTGCACCTGACCGCTAATTTTTTCGGACAGCAAAGACAATATTTTTTTATCATTCTATAAAGGGGCAATGTTGGTAACTTTCCTTCACACAGGTACCGGCCCAATCCTGCAATAATAAATTACTTCAAAAATATAACACTTAAAAATTCCCCAAATCCAATTCAGGCATAATTATTAATTTCTAACCCTGTCGGTGCTATTTTCACAACAAATCAATTAATTTCAGCCTGCCGGAACAATCATAATTTTTATTGACTTTAAATAATCATAAAACTAAATTATAAGCTTTTAACATTTATAAGCTGAATGGAAATCAATAACCAATCAGAAGGAAGGTACCGTAAATGAAATCGAACACTACGGTGAAATTTGTAATCATAGTTTTAGTTATAGCAGGCGCCATATATCTGTTGTACCCGACCTATAAGTACAGCTCCCTCAGCGAAGGTGAAAAAGAAGCGATGATACTCAAAAATCAAAAAGAGCTCTATGAGCTGAAAGAGAATTCGATTAATCTGGGTCTGGACCTGCAGGGCGGCATGCATGTGATTCTTGAGGTCGATGTAAAAGAGCTGGTCAACAAACTGGCCAAAAACAAGAATGAGGTTTTCGAACAAACACTGGAAGAAACGGCACAGGCGGTAGAAATTTCCGATGAAGATTTCATTTCTGTTTTTAACGAGAAGCTAAAAGAAAAAGGAACCAACATCGCCCGTTATTTTGCCAGTGTCGATCGGCGCACGGAAAGCGATGTCATTTCATATCTCAGGGAACAGGCCAAAGAAGCCGTCAATCGCTCGCAGGAAATTCTGCGCAACCGTGTCGATGAATTCGGCGTATCGGAACCGATTATACAAAAGCAGGGCGACCGGCGCATTATTGTCGAGCTGGCCGGCGTAACCGATCCTTCCCGCGTACGCAGGCTGATCGGACGCACCGCACAACTGCAATTCAAACTGCTCAAGGATAACGTGGTTACCACGCGCGTGGCTGAAGAAATCAATGCTTTCATTCAATCCAAAATTTCTCCGAGCGATACCGTAACGGCCGGGGAAGAAGAGAAGGATACCACCACAACAGCCCTGGAAGACCTTTTTGGCGTCGATACTACTGACGAGACCGGAGAAGTCGCAATATCCGATTCGGCCGCGCAATTATTTGAAGAGAACATGTTTTTTCTTGATCCCAACGACAGACAAACGTTGCTCGTACCGGTCGATAAAGAGTTAAAATTCAAACATTTACTGGAAATGGATGCCATTCAGAAAATCATTGCCGAACACGCGCCGAATTCTGAATTTCTCTGGGGATCCAAACCCGTCCACAACGATCAGTATCTTGTTGCTTACTTAGTCAACAAAAATCTCGAACTATCCGGTGAAACCATTAAAGATGCCAGCCCGCAGATGGCCGGCGGCACCGATCCTTCGGCTATCGGTACTTTCGAAACCAGCCTGACGCTCAATGATGAAGGCGCCCGTATTTTTGCCAGGGTAACCGGGGCCAATATCGGTAAACGACTGGCAATTATTCTTGATAATAAAGTCTATATGGCGCCGTACCTGCGGGTGAAAATTAACAACGGCCGGGCTGTTATCACGCATATACCTTCTATGGAAGAAGCGCGGGATATCAGTATCGTACTCAAAGCAGGCGCGCTGCCGGCTCCGGTAAATATTATCGAAGAGCGGACTGTCGGACCGTCCCTGGGCCAGGATTCAATCAATGCCGGCAGTTACTCGGCCATCATGGGCCTTATCATTGTGATGATTTTTATGTTTATTTATTACCGCCTGTCCGGACTGGTAGCCGACCTGGCGCTGGCATTGAACATCATCCTTATCATGGCAATTATGGCTTATTTTAAAGCCACCCTTACGTTGCCCGGTATCGCCGGTATTATTTTAACCATCGGTATGGCGGTCGATGCCAACGTGCTGATCTTCGAACGAATCCGGGAAGAGCTGGACAGGGGGAAAACGATTCGCGTTTCCATCGATACGGGCTATAGTAAGGCATTTATTACCATTCTTGATGCCAATGTTACGACATTTTTTGCCGGTATTATTTTATATACCTTCGGTACCGGCCCGATCCAGGGTTTTGCATTAACACTAATGATAGGTATTGCGGCCAGTATGTTTACGGCGATTGTAGTAACACGTGTCATTTTTGATTATACATTAGAAAAGTTTTCAATAAAGAAGCTCAGTATTTAATTTTGAGAGCGGTGAAAGGTGAAATAGGAGTAATACAAAAATATGCGAATCTTAAAGCAAACAAATATATCATTCATGAAAAATAAAAATATCGGTTATGTCGTCAGTGCGGCATTAATTCTTATCTCGATTGTCTCATTAATTTTGCATGGCGGCCCCAAGTATAATATCGATTTTACGGGTGGTACTTTAGTTCATCTCAAGTTTGAGGGACCGGTTGAAATTGAAACCATTCGCGGCGCCCTGAGTGCCAGGGGCTACGGCGATTCGGAGATCAAACACTTCGGTGAAGAAAATGAAATCGCAATCCGCGCCGGTATTGAACGTACCACCGAGGAAATTTCAACAACAATGGAAAATATTATCAGAGAAGCCCTGCCCGGGAATCCCTTTGTGGTGCAGCGTGTTGAAAAGGTAGGACCAAAAATCGGTCATGAGCTGATTATCGATGCATTAAAAGCGGTATTCTGGGCGATTATTTTAATTCTGATTTATATTATGTGGCGATTCGAATTCAAGTTTTCCATCGGCGCCATTGCCGCGCTGCTGCATGATGTGATCATTACGCTGGGAATATTTTCCGTTCTGGATGTGGAAATTTCCGCGCCGATTATTGCGGCGATATTGACCATTGTCGGGTACTCATTGAATGATACCATCGTTGTCTACGATCGCATCCGCGAGAATTTGAAAGCAAGCAAAAAGAATCTTGCCGATATTGCCGGGACGGTGAACAGCAGTATTAATGAAGTTTTGAGTCGTACGGTCGTTACATCCAGCACAACACTGATCGTGGTAACCGTCCTCTATTTTTTTGGCGGTGAAGTATTGCGTACATTTGCTTTAGCGCTGATTATCGGTGTGCTGGTGGGGACGTATTCATCCATATTTGTCGCCAGTCCAATTGTCGTCGATTGGAGAAGTAAAAAGGCCTAATTGTTTGTGTGGGGATATTAATATGAGCATTTCCGTATCTGAACAAGACCAAATAACCGTAATCGCCCTGTCCGGTAAAATAATGGGCGGTCCGGAAGCCGGTGAAATCAATGATAAGATTAATTCGCTGATCGATCAGGGTAAAAAGAAAATACTGGTCGATCTTGAAAAAGTAGAATGGATGAACAGCTCCGGACTCGGTATTCTGATTGGCGCGATCCAGGTTCTGAAAGATAATAACGGCAGTCTGGCCCTGGTTCATGCTTCCGATCGGATAAGAAATCTGCTGAAGATCACCAAACTGTTAAGCGTATTTCCGCTCTACGAAGATGTTGACGAGGCTAAAGATTCGATGTGATGCTTCGGATAGTTCATTCAAATAATCAATAATATTGTTAGCAATGTCCCAAAAGCTTATCCACAGAGGTTTACTTTTTTTTTTGTTTTCCTGCTCGCCGCAATGTCGGAAACAGCGGCTTCTGAGCGGCCCGGTTTAAACAAATCCGATCAAAAGTCTGGTTCCGGCAGCGCTGTGTTGGAATTGCTCTATATGGCTAATATGAACGGCTATATTGAGAATTGCAAATGCGGAAAAGATCCTCGCGGCGGTCTGGCCAGAATATACGAAATTCTTGCTGAAAAGAGGAAAACCAATCCGGATGTGCTTTTTATAGATGGCGGTGATTTTCTCAATACCTATCCGTTTCCGCTGCTAAACGAAACGATCCTGAAAATTTATAATATACTCGATCCGGATATCATCACCCCCGGCGATCAGGAATTTATCGGCAATGCGTCCTTTATCGAACAAATTGACAAACAATTTGCCGCTAAAGTTATTGCCACCAATATACAATGGAAGAATGCATTTACCGGTTCGGACTTCCTGCTTTTCGAACGCAATGGCAGGAAATTTGTCATATTTTCTTATCTTGACGCCGCCGCCTTTGAATTTATTGATAAAAGCATACACCTTAAGTTTAACAACCACCGGTTCGAATCCGTTTATGAACGGTTCAAAGATGAAGCATTTCTGATATTATTATTTCACGGCCGTATGACTAGTCTGCAGCAGCTAGCGAATGAATTTCCCGAAATAGACTGCATTCTGCATGCCCATCAGCAAAGCAGGATGCAAAAGATTGAAAACAAACCCTATATCATCGGCGGCGGGGCGGACGGTGAATATTTGATAAACATAAAACTGAATGATGAAAATGATGATTCAAAGGTTTCTGCGGCATTTTTGTCCGTCGACCTTAATATAAAACCGAATCTGCGGATCATCTCAATCGTTAAAAAATTTAATGAACAAAATAAACGGGAAATCCGGAATGAACAAAAAAAACAACGAAGGCAGTAAAATTGTTAAAGAGGCCATTGCCAGATTAATGGCCAATAAAGATTTGAGCCGGAAGGAAAGTCGCGAAGTTATGACGGCCATGATGAAAAATCAGGCTACCGACGCCCAGATTTCGGCCTATCTTGTTGCCCTGAGCATTAAGGGCGAAACGGTTGATGAGATAACCGGAACGGCTGAGGCGCTCACCGAAAAGGCAGATCCGATGAGCGTAAAGTTCAAAAATATGGTGGATACCTGCGGAACGGGCGGCGATAATCTGAACACATTTAATATCTCAACAGCTGCTGCTTTTGTCACGGCCGGTGCCGGTGTGGCCGTAGCCAAACACGGTCACCGTTTTGTTTCCAGTAAATGCGGCAGCGCCGATCTGCTAAAAGCGGTCGGAGTGAATATCGAACTTTCTAAAAAGAAAGCGATGCGCTGCCTGGAAGAAACCGGCATTACTTTTCTTTTTGCGCCAAAATTCAACAGACAATGGCGTTACACGTACAGTGCCCGCAGTGAAATCGGAGCCAGAACGATCTTTAACATAATGGGACCGTTAACCAATCCTGCCCGTACCAGGCGTCAGCTCATCGGGGTTTATGATCCGGCATTGATGCACACACTGATCGACGTTATGCGCGAGCTCGGGGCAGAACAGGTGATGGTTGTCCACGGCGCGCTCGGCATCGATGAAATTTCCATCACCGGTAAAACTTCGATTATTGAGCTGATCGACGAGCAGGTATTTGAATACGAAATTACGCCCGAAAATTTCAATATACATTCGGCAAAAATATCCGCAATTCAAACTGCTTCGCAGGAAGACAATGTGCGTATTTTTTATGAGGTGCTCAATGGTGTGCCCGGACCGGCACTGGATATTGTCTTGTTAAACGCCGGTGCGGCCATTAAGGTCAGCGGTAAGGTCAGCTCCATTTATGAAGGGATTGAACTGGCAAAAAAATCGGTAAAAAGCGGGGCGGCGCGGCAGAAACTGGAAGAGTTGTTAAGACTGACCAACGCAAAGTAAATATCACATATCGCCGGCAATCCGCCGGAGAAATCAGCACGCTGCTAAGCATTGGCAGCGGACATAATTCCGCCAATTGTTTTCAATTCCTGTTTAGCAGTGATTAATCTACCCAATCGGCCAATAACAAATGCTGCCAATATTCCTGATGCTTTAAAATTGAATGCTGCATTCTGGTATGCAACTTGACATCGGATGTCAATTCATTTATATTCTACCGACAGGTAGAATAAAGCGGCGACTGAGCCTGTGTGAGCAGAAGTAGTACAGCGCAGATGCGGCTTTTTCCCGGATCGCTTGTTGAATAGAAACGGATTCCGCCACGGATGAATAGCCCTGTAAACAGCAGTAAAAGCTGCTGATTTTTTTAGATTCAAATTCTATACGCAGATAGTATTAAAAAAATCGGGTCTGATCGTTTCAATGAAAAGTAGCTTTAAGTCAAAAGATCCTTTAGCGCGGACGCCAATCAAGTACAAGCTGCCGTTAAGTTTCGTTTTATTATTTCTTACCATATTCGGCTTGGCCGGTTATCTGATTTTGAATACAATCTATCACACGCTGGAGAGAGAAATTCTTAGCCGGCTTAAAAACCAGGCGGTGGCCGGAACCGTCATCCTTGAAAAGCAGCTTGACAACCTGAGGCAAAGGGCGGCAGATTTTGCATCAGATGGATTTATCCGGAAACAGGTTGAATCAATAATACCTGTCCACGGCACGAACCGGAAAAGCGAGGCGCAAATGCTGTTAGAGAAGCATCTTGTGGAGAACAAGTTATCGATTATTGACGAATTTATCGATCTGAAAATATATTCGAACGATGGTCGCCTGATCTCAAGCGCCACGAACAGACGCTTCGCCGGCATGCCCGGGCGGCAATTGTTCGGATCAGACGATGTCATGCAATTTGCGGAAATATGGAGCGCTGAGGAATTAAAAAGACCGGTAATTCTGATACGAACCCCCGTCTTAAAGATTACCAGAGAGCGCCGACTGGGATTTTTGGTATGTGTGGTGGATTTATATCAGGTATTGGACCAGATCGTTGAAAGCCAGATTGTTTTTGGAAAAACGAATGACAAGCAATACATGATTATATCCGATAAGAATTATTTGCGGTTGAGCGTTCCCTGGCAATATTTTGCGGCACAGACCGAAGGCAGCTCATCCTTACATTCGCCAAACGAATTTCGTTTAAAACTGCTCGATGCAAAAACCTCCGCGCCATTGGCCGACCATGAAGGTAAGCATATTTGTGATGGCGGTCGCCGGCGCTTTGGTCAGAGTGTTTTTCTGAACAGGGCAGGATGGCGCGTATTGGTCGAACTGGACGCCGACCGGGCTTTGCGGCCGGTTCGGGTGCTGGAAAGTCATTTACTCGGCGTTGCCCTTTTGGTTGGTCTGGCTACTTTAGTCTTGCTGTACTTTCCTGTGCAGTTTGTGATTCGACCTCTTGGCGCCCTCAGGGATATGGCTCTAAAAATAAAGGAGGGTGATTTCTCTGTTCGTGTACCCGTGCAATCCGAAGATGAGATAGGAACATTATCCCGTTCATTTAATTTGATGGCCGATGCTGTTCAGCACCGCACCCGGTCTCTGGAAAAAATGGCTTTGGATTTGCAGCGGCAGGAAAAAAAAGTGCGCCTTGAACACGATCGCCTGCAAACCGTGGTGAATTCAATGAGCGACGGCCTGATTTTACTGGACGCTTGCAACCATATTATCCTGAAAAACCAGGCCGCAGAGCCGCTTTTGGGATTATTCGTAAATGGTGGTAACCGGGAAATCCGGAAGTGCCGCTTAAACGGCGCTGCGGATCATATTTGTCAGGAATGCATTCGTGATATTAACCGGAATACAGCCTGCATGCTGGTCATTGGTAATCGTATATATGAGATCATGACTTCTTTGCCCGCTGAAGCACATGAACAAAAAATGAAGATTTTATTGATCCGGGATATTACCGAACGTGAAAAGATGTACGAACAGCAGATACACCAAAACCGATTGGCCGTGTTGGGCAAAACGGCGGCCGTGGTGGCGCACGAAATGAACAGTCCGTTAGCGGCTATTTCCATGTATAATCAGATGATGGCTTCAGAGCTGCCGGCGGATTCTTCCTTTGGCGAACATGTGGATGTTATCGATCGCAACACGAAAACCTGTCAGCGCATTATCCGCGATCTTTTGGACTACTCACGTCTGCCCGAACCAAGCTATGAGACGCTGGATTTAAAAAATGTCATTGTTCAGGTAGGCCGATTATTAAAACCGGTATATGAGAAAAAGAATATTCGTTTTGAATATCAATTTAACGGACAGCCGGCTTCGATTCAGGGCGACGCCATGCAGATTCAACAGGTATTTGTCAACCTGGTACTGAATGCAATTCAGGCCGTACCGGAAAACTATGGCCGTATAATCATCCGATTTGTGGCCACGGAAAAAACAAACCGCATCCGAATAGACGTGGAGGATAACGGACATGGTATCGAGGCCGCATTGCAAAAGAAAATATTCGAGCCTTTCTTTACAACAAAAAGAAACCAGGGAACGGGACTGGGTTTATCGACGGCAAAAAAAATTATGAACGCCCATGACGGTGATTTACACTTAATTGGTTCGCAACCCGGTTGCACGGTTTTCAGGGTTGAATTGCCGGTGATGTAATATCGATTGATCCACCGGCGGCGCAAACATGGATCAAAAAAATGATAATGTAATTTTATTGAAATAATTTGGGTAAGATTATGAACGAGATGTACAAAATACAGGTATTGGTCGTCGACGACCAGCCGGATGTATGCCGGGGATTAAAACGACTGATCGGCTCCTTAGGCTGTGCGGTAACGACCGCCGCTTCAGCCGAATCAGCGCTGCATCAATTCAAAAAAAAGTCGTTTGATTTAGTATTGACGGATTTGAAAATGGAAAAGATGAACGGACTGGATCTGTTGTATCAAATCAAAAATCTGCGTCCGGAAACGGAAGTTGTTCTAATCACCGGTCATGGAACCATTGCATCGGCTGTAGCCGCTTTGCAGCACGGGGCGGCTGATTTTATTACCAAGCCCTTCGATAACAGGCAAATTCTCGACCTTGTCAGGCGCATAAGTTTTAGATTGTATGCGCAGCGAAAAAACAAACAATATCTGGAAAAACAAAAAGAGACTGAAATTATCGCGATCGATAAAAAGATGAGAGATATCCTGGCGCTGGTTGACCAGGTTGCGCCTACCCCTGCCCCTGTTCTAATCGAAGGCGCCAGCGGTACGGGAAAAGAATTGATTGCCCGTGAAATACATAAAAGAAGTTTGCTTAGAGATAAAGCATTTTTGGCGGTTAATTGTATCGCCCTGCCGGATGCGCTTTTGGAATCAGAATTGTTCGGCTATAAGCGCGGCGCCTTTACCGGCGCTCATCAGGATACGGTAGGATTATTCGAACAGGCTAAAGGCGGGACCGTTTTTCTGGATGAAGCGGCTTCCATGTCCGCCTCTTTCCAGGGTAAATTATTACGCGTTTTGCAGGAAAAAGTAATTCGTCCCTTAGGCGCAGGCAAAGATTTGCCCGTCGATTTTCGTTTGATTGTGGCTACGAATAAAAATTTGAAAAAATTAGTGGAAACTGGTCGGTTTAGGGAAGATCTTTATTACCGGATTCAGGTGGTAAAAATCGAATTACCCAAGCTTAAAGAAAGAAGCGCGTGCATTCCGGCATTAGCCGAATACTTCCTGAGAAAGTCTGCCGATGAATTTTTTGGCACAAACGGGGAGCCGCCGCGCTTATCTCCGAAAGCCCTGGATATTATACGAAATTATAATTGGCCCGGCAATGTAAGAGAGCTGGAAAATGCCATCAAGCGGGCGATTATCATGAGCGACAAGCACCTGATACAGCAAACGCACTTAAAGCTGGAGGCAAGTCAACAGGTGGGTAACCATGACATGATAAGCTATGATGAAGGTAAGCAGCGCGCTATAGAGTCATTTCAGAGAGAATATGTTGAACAAATTCTGATTCGTACGCAGGGAAATATTAGCAAGTCGGCAGAATTGTGCGGTTTAACCCGCGCCGCATTACAACGCATCATACGCAAACTGGATATTCAATGTGATCGTCGATGCTTTGAAGAGTCCGCAACAAAAAATCACGGATAACCTGCGAAACTATAAGTGCACTTTACGTCTTCCGGAAATACCTGTTTGCCGTAGGATACATCCGAAGTTCATTTGCCCAAAAAACCGGTTTACCCGGCAGATTCAGCGATGGATTCCTCCGACCCTTAGATTCTTACTTGCGAAATCTGAGCGTGTATCTCTGACTTTGCCAACTCCAACCCCCCCTCCCCTGTATCCCCTCCCCCGCTCGCGGGGGAGAGGAAGCAAGGGGGGGGAGGGAGATTTTTTAGCAGTTTTATCCCGCTCGGGCGGGACAAATATTTTTGGTTAGTCTTGTGCGGCCGACTTTGAATAAACCGACATTTTTACAGACATGCTTTTCCGGCATGCAGTATGTATGCGGCAAATATCCGAACATCAAAAGAATGACATGTTTTTTTGTATCCGATTATCGCAACACATTTTATGTAAAACATAACGGGGCTGACTGACTGATTTCCAATTCATCCCCGGAAACGGTGTTTCCCTTCCATCCGTTGCCGCATAAAGCGCTATGCAGTATAAGAATCAAAAAAACATTCAGTTACAACAATTAATTATTTAGCGCATACCGTACTATGCAGTTCATCAGAATATTTTTATCAAAGAAGCAGGCTTTTGTTCAGTCATGAAAAAATTTTAAATTAAATTTTAACAGTAATTTAGCAGCCATATAGAAAAAACGGTTGTTTGTTGGCATCGTAATTGTATTTATGGTCAATGTCGTATTATTCGACGGAATCAGGTTTGATAAAATACGGAAAAAACAATGTGT
Organism: uncultured Calditrichaceae bacterium; assembly: GCA_964467525.1. Lineage (GTDB taxonomy): Bacteria > Calditrichota > Calditrichia > Calditrichales > Calditrichaceae > CAYXRA01. The sequence goes on along the minus strand of CAYXRA010000070.1, from coordinate 9,496 downwards.
CGATGCTTTCTGATCATAATCGTTTTGATTTTCGCCTCGGCTCCGCTTTACAGCCAAACGCCGGCCGAATATTTCAAACAACATTGCGCTAACTGCCATACCATCGGCGGCGGACGGCTGACCGGCCCGGATTTGAAAAATGTCAATCAACGCAAGAGCCGGGAATGGCTGGTCAATTGGATATTAGACCCCAAAGGCGTTTTGCAAAGCGGCGATCCTTACGCCGCCAAACTGTTAAAGGAAGCCCGCGGCGCAGTGATGACCCGGTCGCCCGGCATTACGGAAAGCATGGCTAAGGCTTTGCTGGATTTAATCGCCGAGGAATCGAAAAAGGAAAAGTCCCGGTTTGCCGGCCTGCAAATCAGCGACCGCGCTCTTTTGCCGGAGGATATCACCGGGGGCAGGGCGCTGTTCACCGGCGCCAAACCGCTTAAAAACGGCGGACCGGCCTGTATCGGCTGCCACACCGTGAACAGTTTCGACGGATTACTTGGCGGGGGAACGATGGGCTTAAACCTGACCCGCGCTTATGCACGGCTCAACGGACGCAAAGGCCTTTCCGCCTGGCTGAGTTCCCCGGCCAGTAAAACCATGCAACCGATATTTAATAAAAAACCGATCGCCGAAGGTGAAATACTGCCGCTGGTAGCCTTTCTTAAAAGCGAAACCGAAATGGACAAACCGCAGCCCGCCGCCGCAACCATCAATTTTTTGTTATTCGGTCTCGGCGGTGCAGTCGTTCTTTTGGTTCTATTCGATTTCCTGTGGAATAACCGCATGCGTGAAATCCGCCGCAAGCTGATCAAAGAAACATATCGTAAACAACAAGTAAGTTAGGATGGGATTCAATCAATATGAGCCATAAAAATTGGATAAGAGACGATATCGTTCCGCAGCAACGTAATTGGGAAGAATTTTACCGCAACCGCTGGCAATACGACAAAGTCGTACGCAGCACCCACGGCGTCAATTGCACCGGCAGTTGTACCTGGGATATCCACGTCAAAGACGGCATCGTTACCTGGGAAATGCAGGGTTTGGATTATCCCTCGCTGGAACATGGTCTGCCGCCGTACGAGCCGCGCGGCTGTCAGCGGGGCATCTCATTTTCCTGGTATCTGTATAGTCCGCTGCGCGTCAAATATCCGTATATACGCGGCGCGTTGCTCGATCTTTGGAAGCAAGCCCGACGGGAATATGACGATCCGGTGGACGCCTGGAAATCGTTAGTTGAAAGCGAAGAATCCCGCCGCCGCTGGCAAAAAGCGCGGGGCAAAGGCGGATTCCGCCGCGCTTCCTGGGATATGGTTCTGGAAATAATGGCCGCCGCCAATATCCACACCATTAAGAAACACGGGCCGGATCGCATCGCCGGATTTTCGCCCATTCCGGCCATGTCCATGATCAGTTACGCCTCCGGCGCCCGCATGCTGCAATTGATGGGCGGCGTCTCGTTGTCCTTTTACGACTGGTATTGCGACCTGCCGCCGGCCTCGCCCGAAACCTGGGGCGAGCAAACCGACGTGCAGGAATCGGCCGACTGGTACAACGCCAAGATGCTGGCCGTTATGGGCTCCAATCTGAATATGACCCGCACACCCGATTGCCATTTTGCAGCCGAAGCCCGGCATAACGGAACCAAGATGTATGTATTTTCGCCAGATTTCAGCCAGGTTTCCAAATACGCCGACGAATGGATGTCCATCAATGCCGGTCAGGACGGTGCCTGGTGGATGGCCGTCAACCATGTGATTCTCAACGAATTTCATCATCAAAAACAAACGCCCTATTTTTCCAAATATACTAAACAATACACGGACGCTCCCTTTCTGATCGAACTTCAACCGGACGGCGACCATTACGAGGCCGGCCAATTGCTGCGGGCCGGCCGGCTAAACGACTATGCCGATGAAGATAATAAGGAATGGAAATTTCTGATGTGGGATGAACAGGCGCAGAAAGCCAAAATGCCCATGGGCGGCGTCGGTCAGCGCTGGAGCGATAAAACGGGACAGTGGAACCTGCAACTGAAAGACGGCAGGGACGGCAGTACGATTGATCCTCAGCTAACGTTCCTGAATCGTAATGATGAAACCGTAGCCGTGCGTTTTGATGATTTTGGCAAGGGCGATGATTTTATGCGCCATGTGCCGGTAAAGCGCATCCAAACCGCCGACGGTCAGGCGATTGTAACCACGGTGTACGATTTACTGATGGCCCAATACGGCGTGAACCGCGGACTGGACGGGGCCTATCCGCAGGATTATAACGATGAACAGGCGCCCTATACGCCGGCCTGGTCCGAAAAATACACCGGTTTATCCCGCGACAATCTCATCAAATTTGCCCGCGAATGGGCCAGCACGGCGGAGCGCACCGGCGGTAAATGTACGGTCATCATCGGCGCCGGTATTAATCACTGGTATCATGGTAATTTGATGTACCGGGCGGCGATCCACGCCCTGATGTTTTGCGGATGCATCGGCGTCAACGGCGGCGGACTGGCCCATTACGTGGGGCAGGAAAAACTGGCGCCCGGAGAATCCTGGGGTTCGATTGCTTTCGGAAAAGACTGGTACGGCGCATCCCGTTTGCAGAACGCCCCGAGCTGGCACTATGTGCATACCGATCAATGGCGCTACGAAAAAGATTTTACTGACTATCACAGCGTGCCCAAAAAACAGCAAAACGGTTCGCTGGCCCGCGGCCATACCATGGATACACAGGTACGCGCCGTCCGTAACGGGTGGCTGCCGTTTTACCCCCAGTTTGAAAAAAATCCCATCGATCTGGTTAAGGAAGCCCGCAAGAATAATAACAACGTCGATGAGCAACAGGTTGTGGATTATGTGGTGGATCAGCTAAAAAAAGGAAAACTGCGTTTTTCCGTCGAAGACCCGGATAACGAGGCCAATTTTCCGCGGGTTTGGTATATCTGGCGGGGCAATGCTTTGATGGCCAGCGCCAAAGGTCATGAATATTTTCTGAAGCACTATCTGGGCACCCATACCAATATGGTAGCCGATGACAATTTCGCCCGCGAAAGCAGTAAAGAGGTTATCTGGCATGATAAAGCCCCGCAGGGCAAAATGGATTTGGTGGTCGATTTGAATTTCCGCATGGACACCTCGGCCCTGTATTCCGATATCGTGTTACCGGCGGCCACCTGGTATGAGAAAGACGACCTCAATTCCACCGATATGCACAGTTTTATTCATCCTTTGTCCAAAGCCGTTCCGCCCTGCTGGGAAGCTAAAAGCGACTGGGAAATTTTTAAGCAGATTGCCAAAAAGTTTTCCCAACTGGCGGAAAAGCATTTTCCTGACCCGGTGGCCGATATCGTGGCCCAGCCGCTGGCGCACGATTCACCGGCCGAAATAGCCCAGACCGCTATCCGGGATTGGTCCAAAGGGGAGGCCGAAGCCGTTCCGGGCAAAACCATGCCCAAGCTCTCGCTGGTGCATCGCGATTACAAAAATCTGTACCGGCAATTTATCTCTTACGGACCCAATGTTCGGGAAAAGGGACTGGCGGCCCACGGCACGCATTATGAAATCGATGATTTTTACGACGCCATGCTGGCAACCCATCCCACCCAAACCTGGAACGATCGCAGCTATCCCTCTTTGGATGAAGATAAAGACGTTTGTAATGTGATACTCAATTTAGCTACGGTGACCAATGGCGAGCTGGCTTATCGATCCTATAAAAATATGGAAAAAAAGGTTGGGCTGCCGCTGGCCGACCTGGCCGAAAAAAGCAGGGCGATTCGCTATTCGTTCTCCGATTTGCAGGCTCAGCCCAGACGATTTGTGAACAGCCCCATGTGGTCGGGTCTGGTAACGGACGGCAGGGCCTATTCGCCCTTTACATACAATGTGGAAAAATTGGCGCCCTGGCGCACTTTAACCGGACGGCAGCAGTTCTATCTGGATCATCCCGGATATATTCAATTCGGCGAACACCTGCCGACCTATAAGCCCAAACCCACGCCCGCTCAGTACGCCGATCTGTCCTTTTCCGAAGACGGCGGTAAATCGCTGATGCTCAATTACCTGACGCCGCACGGCAAATGGCATATCCATTCCACTTACGGCGATAATCAGAGAATGACCACGCTGTCGCGGGGCGTCGAGCCGTTCTGGATTAACGACGCCGATGCGCAGGAGCTGGGCATACAGGATAACGACTGGGTGGAGGTATTCAATGATCACGGCGTGGTGGTTACCCGGGCCTGTGTAAGCGCCCGCATTCCGCGCGGCATCTGCATCCAGTATCATTCGCCGGAGCGCACCTATTCCGTGCCTAAATCGCCGCTGCGCAAAAACCGGCGGGCCGGCGGACATAACAGCTTAACCCGCACCCGGCTGAAACCCAATTTAATGGTCGGCGGATACGGGCAGTTTACTTATCACTTTAATTACTGGGGGCCGACCGGCTCCAACCGGGATACCTATATTATGGTGCGTAAACTGACGGAATTGAACTGGTAATGACTAAAGAATGAATTGTTGAATTACTGATTTAGTGGATTATTGAAATTGGGCATTCATTCAGTTATTCGATAATTCATTAATTCAAATTTTAAATGCGACAGGCGTGTAACGCATAACACGGGAAATTTTATGGATATACGATCTCAAATATCGATGGTCTTTCATCTGGATAAATGTATCGGCTGCCATACGTGCAGTCTGGCCTGTAAAAATGTTTGGACCGACCGCAAAGGCACCGAATACATGTGGTGGAATAATGTGGAAACCAAACCGGGCACCGGTTTTCCTACCAAGTGGGAAGATCAGGATAAATATAAGGGCGGCTGGACCAATCAAAACGGCAAGCTCAGATTAAAATCGACCGATAAGAAGCGGACGGTTACCAATATCTTCCATCATCCGCATCAACCCAGTCTGGAAGAATATTACGAGCCCTGGACTTATGATTACAAGCATTTGTTCAATGCGCCGGAGGGGAACGATCAGCCCACGGCCCGTCCGGTTTCCATGATCACCGGCAAACCGATTGACGTGGA
>CAYXRA010000070.1:0-4364 GCA_964467525.1 uncultured Calditrichaceae bacterium | reverse complement strand
GATCAGCAGCGCTGCCGCGGCTGGCGTTCCTGTATCGCCGCCTGTCCCTATAAAAAAACCTATTACAACTGGAATTCGGGCAAATCCGAAAAATGCATCCTGTGCTTTCCGCGCATCGAGAGCGGACAGGCGCCGGCCTGTTTTCATTCCTGCGTCGGCCGCATCCGTTATCTGGGCGTGTTGTTATATGACGCCGATAAAATCGAGGAAACCGCTAAAAAAGAGGACCATGAATTGGTGGACGCCCAGCGGGAAATGATATTGGACCCCTTCGATGAAGACGTGATCCGCAACGCCGAACGTAACGGCATTCACGCCGATACCATCAAAGCGGCCCAAAATTCGCCCGTTTATAAATTTGTAAAAGAGTGGGGCATTGCCCTGCCGCCGCATATCGAATACCGCACGCTGCCCATGCTGTTCTATGTGCCGGCCATGCTGCCGGTCATGTCCAGTTTCGACGGCAAAACGGTCAAAAATATGAACCGGGGGTTTTTTCCGGATTTTGATCAGGCGCGGGCGCCCATCGAATATTTGGGTAACCTGTTTGCCGCCGGCAACAACAGCAAAGTGCGTTACGCCCTGCGCAAACAGATGGCCGTGCGCACCTATCGCCGGGCGGTAACCGTGGGCGATGTGGAAATGGACGCCGCCCGTAATATGTTGCGGGAAGCGGATTGTTCGGTGAAAGAGGCTGAAGCCATTTACAAGTTGACGTCGCTATGTACGTTTAACGACCGTTTTGTGATTCCCGATGCGCACCGCGAAGAAGCCCTTGAAATGACCAAAGATCCGCTGGAGCACAAACAGTCGGCTGGCTTCGGATTCAAAGAGGAACCCAAACGAGGATGGTAAGATGATGGAATCCATTTTACAATTATACGCCCGGTTATTTTCGTATCCCGATGCGTTCTGTTTCGATACGGGCCAAAACCTGAGCAGCAACTTATCCGGCTATTCCGCAGAAATCGCTGAACAGGCCCGGCCTTTCTTTACCTTTTTGCAGGAAACAGGCCTCAGCCGGATTGAGGAGCGCTTCACCTACACCTTTGATCTGAATGCTGATAACTGCCTGGAAGTGGGATGGCATCTGTACGGCGAGGATTACCGCCGCGGCCGGTTTTTGGCGGCCATGCGCCGTAACCTGATGGAAAACCACGTGGAGGAATCTCTGGAATTGCCCGATCACCTCAGCCACTGTCTGCGTTTGATCGCCGTGAGCAGCGATCGGGAAATCCAATCCTTTGTGCGGGAGCAATTGAATCCTGTGGTACGCAAGCTCGCCGGGCAATTGGATGCAGAGAATCCGTATCAGAGCCTGATGGTTTCTTTGCACGCATTTTTGAGCGATCATTTCGGCGACAGCGGCAGTAAGTTGCCGCCTGTCGAAGTGATGGAAGCGTTGAAACAGCCGCACTGGTCGGCGGGAAATAGCGGTTGAACGCCGCTCAATTTTATAATTCAACAAACAACCGGTAAATAATATGAATTATTTAAATCTTTTTTGGTTTGCCATATTACCTTACGTGGCTTTGTTCACGCTGTTGCTGGTCTCCATCAGCCGTTATACGCGGCGCGGCTTTACCTATTCCAGCTTATCGTCGCAATTCCTGGAAAACAAAGTGCACTTCTGGGGGCTGGTTCCGTTTCATTACGGCATCCTGATTTTATTCGCCGGCCACTTAATCGGTTTTTTAATTCCGGATCAGGTACTGGCCTGGAACAGTCAGCCGCTGCGTTTATATATTCTGGAAATCACGGCCTTTATTTTCGCCGTTTTTACCCTGGTGGGCCTGATCAACATTATTTTGCGCAGAACGGCTTTCCCCCGCACCAGGATGGTAACGTCAGTTGCGGACTGGATTGTTTTGTTCATCATACTTTTTTCGGTGATTACCGGATTATGGACGGCTATTTTCAACAGTTGGGGCAGCTCCTGGTTTGCCGCTTCGCTGGCCCCCTATTTATGTTCCATTTTTAAATTTCAACCGGACCTGACTTATGTAACGCCGTTACCGTTGGCGCCCAAACTGCATATTATCGGCGCTTACTTTTTTGTTTTGCTGTTTCCCTTTACCCGCCTGGTACACATCCTGGTCGTGCCCAATCCGTATTTATGGAGAAAGCCGCAGGTGGTGCGCTGGTACTGGGATCGTAAAAAAATCCGCACGCCGGACAGTACAGTTGTGAATAAATAAACATCTTATGGATTGAAATGACGGAGTGAGGCCATGCAGCACATTATTGAAAATTATAATCTTGACAGCACCGCCCAACGCAGTTTGTTTGGCGCTACCCTTGGTTTTTTTGTGGGCTTCGCCGCTGTTTCGCTTTTTGGTACCACAGCCAAACTGCTGGATCAAACCATGCGTATGACGTCCGTTCAGCTCGGATTATTGGCGGCCATGCCCAATCTTTCGGGATCGCTGCTGCGGATTCCCTTCGGCGCCTGGGTGGATTCGACCGGGGGCAGGAAACCGTTTTTGTGGCTGCTTACCTTATCCATGATCGGTATGGCCGGATTGTTTGTTATGCTGCAGGACATAGGTCCGCAGAATTTAACAATGGTTCATTATCCATTGCTGCTTTTGTTGGCCTTACTGTGCGGCTGCGGCATCGCTACCTTTTCGGTGGGCATCGGTCAGGTTTCGTATTGGTTTCCCAGAAAGCGGCAAGGCTGGGCGCTGGGCGCTTATGCCGGTTTTGGAAATATCGCGCCCGGTTTGTTTTCCTATCTTATTCCGTTATTGATCGGCGTTATCGCCATCGCCGGCGCCTATGCCGTCTGGCTTGTATTTTTGATTATTGGTATTATTCTTTATGGCTTGTTCGGTAAAAACGCCTATTATTTTCAGTTAGTACGCAACCAGGATAAGGAGCACTCCGTCAGCGTGGCGCGCCAGTTGGGTCAGGAAATTTTTCCTTCCGGCGGGGTGTGGGAAGGTTTAATTAAAGCTGCTAAAATTTGGCGAACCTGGGCTCTGGCCGCCCTGTATTTTACCACATTCGGCGGCTTTCTGGCGCTCACGGTATGGTTTCCAACGTATTGGCAGGAATACTTTAGCAAGGATTTAACCACCGCCGGCGCCTTAACCATGCTGTTTTCCGTACTGGCCTCGCTGATCCGGGTGCCAGGCGGGAGTCTGTCGGACCGCATTGGCGGCATACGCACCATTACCGGGGCTATTACCGCTTTGTTAGCGGGCGCTATTTTGCTCATGATTTCCAAAACTACCGTTCCGGCCATAATCGGCTTGTTATTGGCGGCTATCGGTATGGGCGTCAATAACGCAGGCGTTTTCAAATTGGTACCGAACTACATTAGAGAGGCCGTCGGCGGCGGCGCCGGCTGGGTAGGCGGTTTAGGCGCTCTTGGCGGCTTTGTTATTCCACCCGTTTTGGGATGGTTTGTAGAACGATTCGGCGCAACCGGCTATGCTTATGGTTTTATCGTCTTTGTCTTTTTAGCCCTGATATCGTTCGGGCTGATTATACTTCTAAATAAATTTGAACCAAAACCGGAACCGGCCGGAATGGCGGCGTCTTCCACAAATTAAACGGAAATGACAGTTAAAATAATTAATGTATGAAATCGAATGATGTTGATTAGAAATATTACGGTTCTTGTCGCCATAGCAATCATTGTTATGTCAGTCCTTTTTATCCGGAACAAAACGATTCATTTGCCGGGCGTTAACCAGGGTTATGCCCCGGAACAACCGATCGATTTCTCGCACCGCCTGCACAGCGGCGACCTGGAAATGGATTGTTTGTATTGCCACACCGCCGCCGAAAAGAGCAGCGTGGCCTCCATCCCTTCGCCCTCGGTCTGCATGAATTGTCACCGGTTCGTGACCGCCAAGTATGATAAGGTGAAACTGGAAGAAAAGCGGGCGCAGGAAGAAGATCGCGATTTGCAGCCGGTTATTTCCGGAGAAATACGTGAATTATATGCAGCGGTGGGCTTCGATACGGAAACCATGGGCTACCGGCCTTCCGCCAAAATCGATACGCTGAAATGGGTGCGCGTTCACAATTTGCCGGATTATGTGTTCTTCGATCACAGCAGGCATGTTAACGCCGGCGTGGATTGCAGCCGCTGCCACGGGCCGGTGGAAACCATGGAGACGGTTTACCAATTCAGCGATATGACCATGGGCTGGTGCGTCAATTGTCACCGTGATGTGCAAAAAGACCGGGTGGCCGGCCTGGAAAACACAAACCCGTCCATCAGTTGTACCGTGTGCCATTATTGATGTTTAGTTTGGATAAGAAAGATGAAATCTCCATGATTTTGCAAACAGACAAAGGGATGATTAAATACCCCCCCCCACCCCTTCGCCCCTCCCCCGATGAATCGGGGG
>CAYXRA010000069.1:0-21476 GCA_964467525.1 uncultured Calditrichaceae bacterium | reverse complement strand
ATAAAGAAGCTCCTCCTCGCTGAGGGAGACCGGTTTTAATCTACCTGCTTTCTGATATAGGTTGGAATGTCCAGTTCATCGAGCGATTCCGGTAAGTCCTGATTGGACATTTCGAAAATATTTGATTTGGACTCCGGTGCAGTTCTTTCCGCCGGTTTATTTTTGCGCTTGAAGGCCGGTTTATCCAATTCCCTGAAATTATTCGGTAAAAAATCGTCGGTGTCTATTTCGCGGCTGCGCTGCAGTTTATCGGCATTTTGCGCCTCACTGTTGTAACCGGTCGCGATGACTGTTACCCGGACTTCATCGGTGAGATTCTCATCAATCACCATACCGAAAATAACATTGGCACTGTCACCAACCTTATTCTGCACCAGTTTGGAGGCATCACCCACCTCATGAATGGACATATTCGGTCCGCCGGTGATGTTGATCAGCACGCCCAGTGCGCCGCTGATATCAGCCCCATCCAGCAGCGGACTGGATATGGCCTGTTCAGCCGCGGAAATGGCGCGGTTATCACCGGTTCCGACGCCCGTACCCATCAGCGCGTCGCCCATACCGGCCATTACCGTTTTAATATCGGCGAAATCCAGATTGATATAACCGTGTACATTGATCAGATCGGAAATACTGCGCGTCGCTTCCAGTAAAATGGAATCGGCTACCTTCAGCGCCGAAATCACCGGGGTATTTCTTTCGGTGATGTCAAAAATGCGATCATTTGGTATAACGATCAGGGTATCGACATTTTGACGCATCTCTTTGATGCCGCCATCCGCATTACGGTGACGCACAGGTCCTTCAAAATTAAAAGGCATCGAAGTGATGCCCACGGTAAGCGCGCCCAGGTCTTTGGCAATTTCAGCGACCACCGGCGCCGCCCCTGTTCCTGTGCCTCCCCCCATACCACAGGTAACAAACACCATATCCGAGCCGTTCAATGCCTCGATAACTTTTTCTTTGTCTTCCTGGATTGCCTTGAACCCCACCTCCGGCGAAGCGCCGGCGCCCAGGCCTTTGGTCAGATTTTTTCCGATCTGGATGCGATGCTGGGCTTTGTTATTTTCCAGATCCTGCAAATCGGTATTTATCGCGATAAATTCGACGCCGGACAATCCGGCCTCGATCATACCATTGATGGCATTACCACCGCCGCCGCCAACGCCGACGACCTTCAGTTTTGCTGCCTTCTCCGCGGCAGTGTCTAATTTGATGTTAAGCATAATGTTCTCCCGTTTTATACTTCATCCTCAAATAATTTATTTGACATACTTTCAAAAAAGCGGCACAAGGCCGGAAATTTCCTGCAAATCCAGGGTTTTCTGGGTGGCCTTCCCCCGTGTTGCAATCCGTAGTAAACCAGTCCGACGCCAGTCGCATAAACCGGACTGCGTACCGCTTCCACCAGCCCGCCCTTCACCCTGGGCATTCCAACGCGGGCCGGCAGCCCCATAGTCTCTTCGGCCAGCTCGGCCGCGCCTTCCAACAGTGACGCGCCGCCGGTCAGCACCACACCTGCTCCGATTGAATCGTACACTTCGGATTTTTTCATCTCCTTGTGCACCAGATTGAACAATTCTTCCATGCGCGGTTGTATAATCGCTGAGAGCACGCTGCGCGAAATTTCGCGGTGCTGACGCCCGGCAACACCCGGCACGCGGATGAGCTCGTCTTCCTGGTCCAGTAATTGCTGGGAGGCCACGCCGTACTTCTTTTTAATTTCTTCAGCCTGCTCCCGTGAGGTGTGCAGTCCCTGCGAAAGATCGCCGGTCACATTTTGTCCGCCCAGTCCTATTACCGAAGTATAGTGAATGCTCCCGTCAAAAAATATGGCCAGATCGGTCGTACCGCCGCCGATATCAATGATCGCTACGCCCAGTTCCCGCTCGTCATCCTCTAAAATCGCCAGGCTGGAGGCATAGGGTTCCAGTGTAATGCCGGCCACTTCATATCCCGCTTTTTCGATGGCGTTCTTAATATTCTGAAAAGGGCCGGTTGCCGCGGTTACGATATGCACATCCGCTTCGAGACGCACCCCCGAGATACCAACAGGATCTTTAATGCCATCCTGATCATCCACAATAAATTCCTTGGGAATAACATGCAGCTTTTTCCGGTCCATCGGCAGGGCAATTGCTTTCGCTGCATCAATAACCCGCGTTACATCTGTTTCTGTAATCACATGATCTTTCCCGCTGACACCGATAACGCCCTTGCTGTTGATGGAACGAATGTGATCTCCGGCAATCCCGGCATAGACCCTGCTGATACTGTGGCCACAGGTCAGTTCGGCCTGGTCTATAGCCCGGCGAATGGCTTCCACGGTTTTATTGATATTGACAATAACCCCGCGCCGCATCCCCTGCGAAGGATGCTGACCGACGCCGATTATATTCAACTCGCCGTATTCATCAAGCTGGCCCACAACTACCGCGATTTTGGTGGTGCCAATATCCAAGCCGACAATATTTTTCTCTTGGTTCATTTCGTATCCCTTTAGCCCTGTTTTTCTTTGATGATCAGTTGATCCCTGAAGCGAAAATCAACATATTCTATTTGATCCAGTTGATACCAGTCCATATAATTTTCCAGATAGCGGGAAAAAATATAGAGCTGATCCTGATATGCCGCTTTATCTATGCGAACTTCGGCACCGCCCTGCACCAGAATAAATTTCAGATGGCGGGGATGCTCCATGTTTATTTCCGCAATCACCTCATTGAGCGATGATTGCATCAGATGCATATAATCCAAAACTTCGACAGCCTGCAATGCTTTTTGCGAGCGGGTTTGATGTCCCAGGCGGCCAAGCGGCAGATCGACTTCCGTGATAAAAGGCAGATTCCAGCGGATATTCTTCTCAGGGACGGGAATCAAAACGCCCTCAGCATCGATCAGATTTAATCCGCGCCCGTAGATGAAAGCCAGCGGCGCACGCTCGACAATAATGATACGCAATGTCGAGGGTAAGCTGCGCACCACGCTTGCCGCTTTAATATACGGCGATTTTAGCAGCTTACCGGCAACCTCAACCGGTTTTACAGTTAAAAGCTGATCCTCACCGGGACTGACGCCGCAAATTTCCAGCACATCGTTTCGCGATAATATATAGTTACCCTTGATATCCACATCCACCAGTTTGAACGAGGTCAGCCTTTCCTGCAGATAACCATTAATCCAGGTATAAGCATAAGCGAACGCCGTCATTAGTACGATCGTCAGTACATAAAGCAGAAAATTTTTTATCGCCTTCTTTTTCTTGCGGCTTATCCGTTTATTAAAGGGCATAACCTTCCCCGGTTATTGTTTTCGCCACCTGCCAGATATTGCCGGCGCCGAGGGTGATAATCATATCACCGTTTTTTACTATTGTCGATAAAAACGAGGGAATTTCATCCTTGTTTTCCACGTAATAGGCATCATCGAAATTGTTTGCTTTGAGCGCATCGACGATCATTTTTCCGCTGACGCCAACGATGGGCGCTTCTCTTGCCGGATAAATACCGGCAACCACTACGACGTCGGCAAAACTGAGCGATTCGGCAAATGCTTCGTAAAAATCCCGCGTTCTGGAAAAGAGATGGGGCTGAAATACGGCCACCAATCGCCGGATCCAGCCATTACGCGCACTACGCAGTGTGGCCTCAACCTCGCTGGGATGATGGGCATAATCGTCGACCACCATGATATCCCTTTCCGTCCTGCCGAAAATTTCGAAGCGCCGGGCAACGCCCCTGAAACCGGCCAGCGCTTTGCGAACCTGCACCAGAGGAACATCCAGCTCACGGCAAACGGCAATCGCCGCCAGGGCATTCAAAACATTATGAGCGCCGGGCAGCGGCAGGGAAAAAGAATCCACATACTTTCCCCCTGCAAATACATCAAAAATGGCGTTCGCTTCACTGAATTTCAAATTTTCCGCCCGCAGATCCGCTGGTCCCGATAAGCCGTAATAAATTTTATGACCGGCTATTTTTTCCGCAACCGTACGCACATTTTCATCATCGATGCAGGCAATGATTGAACCGTCGAAGGGTACATGTCCGGCAAACTCTGTAAAAGTCGTTTTCAGATCATCCAGATCTTTATAGATATCCAGATGATCCGCTTCCAGGGAAGTAATCACCGCGATTCTCGGAAACAGGGTCAGAAAGGAACGGTCGTACTCATCGGCCTCCGTGACCACGATATCGCCGCTGCCCAGCCGGGCATTGGTCATCAGATTCCGCAGCTTGCCGCCAACGATGATCGTGGGATCGGTTTCTGCTTCCAGTAAAATATGGCCGATCATCGAAGTGGTGGTGGTTTTGCCGTGCGTACCGGCCACGGCGATACCCAGTTTACGATTGATCAACTGCCCCAGCATTTCCGCCCGGCGAATCATCGGAATGTTTGCCTGTCTCGCGGCCTGCATTTCGGGATTATTTTTGGGAATAGCCGAACTGTAAACCAAAAAGTCAACATCCTGCACGTTTTCGGCCCGATGTCCTTCAAAAATCCGGGCGCCTTTCGATTCCAGATAATCGGTTAAATCATTCTTTTCGCGGTCGGAACCGGACACACGGTGTCCCTGTTCAAGCAGTATTTCGGCAATACCGCTCATGCCGACCCCGCCGATGCCTATAAAATGAAATTTATATTTTCTTCTGAAAATACTCATCCGGCTTAGTTCTTTTCCATTTTCAATTTTTATCCCTGCATTCGGGATAAATTATTTTTTCGATTTCATTGACGATGTTGATCAACGCGTCGGGCCGCGCCAGGCGCAGCATTTTTTCCGACATCGCGCGCAATTCTTTTTCATTATTGATTAAGTTGAATACAGCTCTTTGTAAATTTGCCTTTAGATCGGCATCATCTTCGACCACGAGAGCCGCCCCTTTTTCAGCCAGACTGCGGGCATTTTTCAACTGATGCCCGCCGGCGGCATGTTTCAGCGGAACTGTAACCGCCGGCAGACCGGCGGCACTGATCTCCGAAAGGGTCATCGCCCCGGCCCGGCAGATACAGAACTCGGCGATGGCATAAGCCTCGCTCATCCTTTCGATAAATGGTACCGTTACAACCTTGCCCGCGGCCTTCTCATGTTCTCCGCGGTATTTTTCATACATATTTTGCCCTGTCTGCCACAGCAACTGATGGCTGGCCGGAATCAGATCGCCGGCGATCATTTCGCTGACCGCTTCATTGATATGCAAAGCGCCCTGACTGCCGCCGAACACAAGAATTGTTTTAAGCTGCGGATCGAGTCCGAATCCAGTGCAGATTTCCGCATGATCCCTTTTAACCGGATTCGCTGTGATCGGATTTCCGGTCACCAAAATTTTTGCACGCTTCGGCAAATATTCTTTCGCCTCCTCATAACCGAGAAAGAGCCGGTCGACTTTGGCAGCCAACAGGCGGGTGGTCACTCCCGGATAACTGTTCTGTTCCTGAATCACCGTCGGAATACCCATTTTTACGGCTTTCCGCAAAACCGGCCCCATCACATATCCGCCGGTACCGATAACCATATCGGGATTAAATTGTTTCAGCTCGCGGCCGGCAATTCGTAAACTGTACCACAACTTGTAAAAGAACAACAAATTATCGGTTGTCAGACGACGTTGAAATCCTGCTACCGGGATAAAAACAATCGGATAACCGGCGGCAGGGATTTTTTCCCATTCGATGCCGCGCTGCGTTCCGAAAAACAAGAATGTGCAGTCCCGCTTCTGTTCCAGAGCATGGGCGATGTTCAGCGCCGGAAACACATGGCCGCCGGTTCCGCCGCCGGCAATAGCGATGTTCAATTTCTTACCCATTTTAATCCGTCGGTAATAAAGTACTGCATATCTCGTTACGCCGGTCTCCGAAATTTGTCCAGTTCCCGGTCGCGCCCTCGGAATAGCTGTGCCGCGATATGTTCAGCAAAATGCCCGTGCTTATCCCAAGGAAAATAAGATTCGATCCGCCGTAACTGATAAAAGGCATCGGCAGTCCCGTGGCCGGTAACAGGTGCGTCACCACGGCTGCATTTATAAACGCGTACAAAACAATATTGCACGTAATGCCGATTACCAAAAATTTACCAAAGCCATCGGTTACTTTACCAGCCAGTCGAAATCCCCTGAATAAAAAAAACAAAAAAAACGCCAAAATTACCGTTGTTCCGATAAAACCAATTTCTTCCCCGATGATCGAAAAAATGAAATCTGTGTGTGAATCAGGTAGAAACATATACTTTTGTTTGCTGTCACCCGGCCCCTGTCCGGTAAAACCGCCGCGCCCCAGACCAATCAGTGATTGCAGTATCTGGTAGGGCGCATCCAGCGGATGGTTAAATGTGTTGTACCAGCTCACGATACGCGACCATTGATAGGGCTTCAGTTTCATGACAATAACGATCGCAGGAATTATGGGTAATATCATTGCAATAATATGCATTAATTTCACCCGACTGACAAACATCATCACGCCGACCACCGTGCCAATCATCAGCGTCGTGCTGAGATCCGGTTCCGCCATAATCAGCACCAGCGTACTTACGAGAACGATCATAGGCATAAAGAGCGTATTTTTAAAATCATGCAGTTTATTTGCCCGCGATGACAGTATCCCGGCAAAGTAAATGATTAACACGATTCTGGCCATCTCCGACGGCTGAAAATTCACAATGCCAAAATCGTACCAGCGGGTGGCCTGATTAGTGGTTTTACCAAAGACAAATAATCCGGCCAGTAACACCAGCGTAGTAGTGACGCTGAATATCCGGAATCGTACACTTCTGAATTTTTTATAATCAATAAATGAAAACAGGATCATCAGACCTACAGCCAGCACGCCCCAAATTAATTGCTTGTAAAAAAAATAGAACAGCGAACCAAAATTATGGTTTGCCATCATTGAACTTGCGCTGAAGACCATGATCGTTCCCAGAAGGAGCAAAATGACCACTGGAATAACCAGTCCCCGATCAATCCTGCCGTAATTCATTTATTCCAACTCCCGTTGATTTTTTCATCAATCGTCATAAGACAATATATCATACCGTGCCCTCAAATTAAACCAACCCCCGTCCCCCCTTTGCAAAAAGGGGGGAAGGTTCAGGAAAGGGGGTTATGGTCGGGCTTTATTATTTAATTGCATCACTATTCTTTTAAACTGCCG
Source organism: uncultured Calditrichaceae bacterium (assembly GCA_964467525.1). Taxonomy (GTDB): domain Bacteria; phylum Calditrichota; class Calditrichia; order Calditrichales; family Calditrichaceae; genus CAYXRA01. The sequence continues at coordinate 14,324 of CAYXRA010000069.1, read as the reverse complement.
GCCGCGATCTTCAAAATCGCTGAACATATCGAAGCTGGCACAGGCCGGAGACAACAGCACCACGTCTCCAACTTCAGCAGCTTGCGCGGCCTTTTGCACCGCCTCTTTTAGAGAAGCGGCGCATTGCAGCGGCTTGATCCCCTGCCAGCTCTCGCTGATTTTTTCTGCGGAAACACCGATCAGTATTATTTCCTTAACATTTTTTTCGATGAGTGTATTTAGTCCTGAAAAATCGCTGCCCTTGTCTTTGCCGCCGGCGATTAGGACAATCGGCGCCTCAAAACTTTGCAGGGCGCAGGACAGTGATTCCACGGTGGTTGCCTTGGAATCGTTTATATACTTGACGCCATCGATTTCCGCCACCGGCTCCAGCCGATGCTCTACGCCTTTAAAATCAGCGAGCACGGCGCGAATATCTGTGGATGCCACGCCGGCATTGGCGGCGGCAAGTGCGGCGGCCATGGCATTCATGTAATTGTGAATCCCTTTCAGGTGCATGTCCTTAACGTCGATCAGCGGTTTGCCATTTAACAGGATTTTCCCATCCGAATAGGCCGCGGCCTGATTCAAATCGCCATCCTTATCAAAGCCCTGCTTGCGGCATTGAACTTTTTCCACCCATCCGGACAACTTCTCATCCGCCGCATTATAAATCAGTATATCGTTTGCGGCTAAGTTCATGGTCACCCGCCATTTGGCCTGCAGATATTGTTCGTAACGCTCATAACGATCCAGATGGTTTGGTGCAAAATTAAGCACCACCGCCTGCCGGGGATGAAAAGTGTCTATCGTTTCCAGTTGAAAACTGGAGACTTCCACCACCGCCCAGCTATCCCGCTGACTATCCGCAACATATTCGGAAAAGGCTCTGCCGATATTGCCGGCGACGATTGCGTCTGGATATGCGCGCTTCAGCATCTCGCCGATCAGGGTTGTCGTGGTGGTCTTACCGTTTGAACCGGTTACGGCAATCACCTGTGAGCGGCAAAACCAGGAAGCGGCCTCTATTTCCGAATAGACCGGAACCTTCATTTTGATCAGTTTCCGTACGACGGACGAGGCCACCGGGATACCGGGACTGAGCACCACAAAATCGGCCTCAAAAACACGGTCGCTGTGCCGGCCAAATTCAAAGGGAATTGCCGCCTGCTTCAGTTCATCGGCCTGCGCTGCCTTATCACGCTCTTTTGCCAGATCGCTGACAAAAACATCGGCGCCGAAATTTTTTAACAGGCGCGCTGCGGCAATCCCGCTGCGGGCTGCGCCCAAAACCGTGATTTTCTTATTTTCAACTTGTTTGATCATACTTTTTTATTTTTACCAAACTGTCAAAAAATCAATGATCCACTTACTGGACTTTAAAAGTGCCCAGACTGAGCAGCGCCAGTAAAATGCCGATAATCCAGAAACGAACGACCACCTTCGTTTCGTGCCAGCCTTTTAATTCGAAGTGGTGGTGCACCGGCGCCATGCGCAAAATCCGCCGGCCTTCCCCGTATTTTTTCCGGGTATATTTGAAATAACTTGTCTGAATGATTACCGAGATCACCTCGAAGACAAATACGCCGGCAATCAGCAGCAGCAGCAGTTCTTTTTTCAATAAAATCGCCGCGGTGCCCAGTGCACTGCCCAGGGCCAGCGAGCCGGTGTCGCCCATAAATACCTGAGCCGGATACACATTGTACCAAAGGAAGCCGATCGCCGCGCCGAACACCGCCAGACAAAAAACGACGATCTCTTCCGTACCCGGCAGATAAATGATATTCAGATAATCACTGAAATTGACATTGCTCGATACATAAGCGATGCCGGTTAGTGCGATAAAGGCGATGCCTGCCAGTCCCGCGGCTAATCCGTCCAGTCCGTCGGTCAGATTGACGGCATTCGAAGCGCCGGTAATCACAAAAATGATCACCAGGATGTAAATAATGCCGAAATCGATTTCCAGATTTTTAAAAAACGGGACGCTGGTGTTGGTGTGCAAGCCCTCGAAAAAGGGATGGAAGTAGACCACCAGTCCGATGATCAGTCCCAGGGTAATCTGGCCGATCAGTTTGTAAGGCCCGATCAGCCCTTTCTTAATTTTCAGGATCACCTTCAGATAATCATCAATAAATCCGATCAGGCCCATAGTCAGCGTGGCAAAAAAGATCAGCAGCAGGTACATATTCGTCAGATTTGCCCACAACAGCGTAGCGACAATAATGGAGAGCAGGATGATCAGTCCGCCCATGGTCGGCGTTCCCTTTTTCGCCTGATGGGACTGCGGTCCCTCAATCCGGATTTCTTCACCGATCTGATAGCGCTGCAGCAAGGCAATAATTTTCGGGCCGATCCACAAACCAATAATCAGTGCCGTAATCGCCGCCGCCGCCCCGCGTACGGTTATATAGCGAAAAACATTGAATCCGAAAAAATAATCGGTGAACTGATACAAAAATTGTGCTAACATAATTATTTATCTTTTTTCCTTAATTCCGCCTGCCCTTTTATTGTTAAATAATGCACCGCTCATGATCCGAATGATTCAAGAATCTTTTCCATGGCCATGCCGCGCGATCCTTTGATTAAAACCAGATCGCCGGGTTGAAGTCTGTCTCTTAAATAATCTGCCAGCGATTGGTGATCTTCAAACTTAACTATTCCGGAATGTCCCGACTTTTTTATTGACCGCGCTGCCGTCGTCATGCTGTCGCCTATAATCAGAATCGTATCCGGATTGATTTGCAGGGCGCTGTTCAGGATTTCTTCATGCAGACGGATACGATCGGCGCCCAGCTCAAACATATCGCCCAGGCAGATGAACAACCTTGATTTATCTTCGATGGCAGTAACCGTTTTCAGGGCCGCCTTCACGGAATCGGGATTGGCATTATAGGCGTCGTTCAAAAAAGTGACACCATCTTTTTCAATGACCTGCATCCGCTGATCAAACGCCCGGTAATTACCGAGAGCGCCGGCAATCTCCGCTTCCGAAAAACCCATATTCAGGGCAACGGCGCAGGCGGCCAAAGCATTGCTCACATTATGACGGCCGCTGATCTGCAGCCGGATTTCGCTGCGGTCATTCAGACTAAAAACAGCACAGCCCCGCGCATCCATCGATAAAATGCGACCCGTAACATCGGCGCTTTCTTCCAGCGAAAATCGGATAACCCGGCAATTTTCCGGGTGATACGCTCTGATGAACGGATCATCGATATTTTTATAAATCACACCGCCTCTGCGGTCGATGGCTTCGAATAAAGACAGTTTTTCCCGGGCTACCGCTGCTTTGCTTTCAAAAAATTCAAGATGCGCCGCACCGATATTGGTAATCAGCGCCTGATTGGGATTTACAAGACCAGCCAGCAGACTGATTTCCCCGCGGTGATTGGTACCCAGTTCCACCACCGCCGCCTGATGCGTATGATTCAACCCGATCAGCGTAAGCGGACATCCGATGTGGTTATTCAGATTGCCTCGTGTTTTATGCAGCCGCAGTTTTGTTTCCAGGATATGGGCAATCATTTCCTTGGTCGTTGTTTTTCCGTTGGAACCGGTTAATGCAATCACCGGAATATCATACTTCAGGCGTTGTTTCTGCCCCAATTCCTGCAGGGCCTTAAGCGTATCCGGAACGACGGCCAGCGGCTGTTTTGTATCCTTGAGCTCCGTCGTCAAACGATCCTGCTGAATGACCGACAATAAAGCGCCTTTTTTATGTGCCTCACCGGCAAATTGATGACCGTCCAGACGTTCACCGATGATGGCCCAGTAAACCTGCCCTGCTTCGAGGGTTCTTGTATCAATACTGATCCCGCGAAACGTTGTATTTTCTGTCCCGGAAAAATCAAAATTCACCGGACGGCAGTCTTTTAAACCAGCGATGTCTTTTAGTGTCATGTCTAACATTTTAATGCCGCTTCTTTTAATATCGCTTTTTCGTCAAAGTCTTTTTTCACGCCGTCAATTTCCTGGTAACTTTCATGGCCCTTGCCGGCGATCAGAATCACATCACCTTCAGCGGCCATTTGCACGGCCGTTTCAATCGCTTTACGGCGTTCCGTAATCACCCGCCGTTTTTCCGCATGCGCCATCCCGGAGCAGATCTCCTCAATGATGGCCTCCGGTTTCTCCGTTCTCGGATTGTCGGAGGTAACCAGCGCTACATCGGCAAGCTCATCGACAATTTTTCCCATCAGTGGACGTTTGCCCTTGTCCCGGTCGCCGCCGGCACCAAACAGCACAATCAGCCGCCCGCTGGCAATTTTCCGTAAATTGCGGATTGCTTTTTCGAGCGCGTCCGGCGTGTGCGCATAATCGATTACCGCCAAAACACCGGGACGAATATCGACCGCTTCCAGACGGCCGGGTACCCCTGTCAGCGCTTCAATTCCTTCAATAATTTTATCAGTTTCAATGCCCAGACCCAGGGCAACCGCGGTAGCGGCCAGAATGTTTTGCACATTAAAAGCGCCGATGAGTCCGGATGAAAGGGATAATGCGCCTGTCGGGGTAATCATCGTCAGTCTGATCCCCGAAACATCGGTTTCCCATTCAGTAGCCCTTACATCTGCATGCTCAGACAGGCCGAATGATAATATTTTGCCCCGAACCTGACCCGCCAGTTGTTGTCCGTAAGGATCGTCGATATTTAGCGCGGCAACGCCATCCTGTTTTAAAAGATCGAAAAGACGGGCCTTGGCCTGGAAGTAGGCCTGCTCATCGGGATGAAAATCCAGATGATCGCGGCTTAAATTCATAAATACGGCGCCGTCAAAGCTCAGGCCGTCCACCCGGTTAAGCGCCAGTCCGTGGGACGACACTTCCAGTACTGCGCTCTGGCAGTTATTTTCTGTCATCCGCGCCAGCATCCGGCAAATATCAACCGCTTCCGGCGTCGTATTCCAGGCCGGCTGTGGTTCGCTTTTCCCAAGGTCGTAAACAATGGTACCGATCAGCCCGGCTTTTTTACCGGCAGCATTGAGAACAGACTGCACAAGATAAGAAGTCGTTGTCTTCCCGTTCGTACCGGTAATACCGACCAGTTTGAGTCCGGCAAGCGGCCCGGCATAAAAATTCGCCGCCAAATGAGCCATTACCCGGCGGCAGTCGCTGACCACAACCTGCGGCAGTTTTATCTGCGGATTTACCTCTTCCACAACAGCGGCCAACGCGCCCCGCTTTTCGACATCCGCCAGATAACGGTGGCCATCTGTTTTGAATCCTCTGACAGCAACGAAAAGGTGCCCTGCTTCGATCTTGCGGGAACCGTAATGCAGTTCACGTACGGTTTTTTTCTTAACCGTCGCTGGAATGCGCGCCTCAATATTTTTGAATAATTCATTGATTTGCATATTGAGTTCCATCCCTCAAAATTTCCGGCATCCCTCGCCATATTGTGCCTGAAAATGACGGGATACCTAATTCAGTTGCAGCTTAGTATCAGTTCGCTGCCGCTGCTCAAATGGGCTCCGGCCTGCGGACTCTGTTTGCGGATTGTGCCGTTTCCGATAATTCTTACGCGCACCTGCGATAAATCGATTTTTGTCAACGCCTCGCGCATGCTCAGGCCAACCAGCTCGGGAATGCGGTCCATCTGCACCTGACTTTTTCCCAGTTCCAGTATCACTTCATCATTTTTAGCCAGTACCTTTGCGACCACACTGCCCTGCCCCTTGATTTCATAATCCAGATTTTTACTCTTAATCAGAGACAGGGCGGTATTTACTTTGAATCCCTCCAGCCGGGGCAGCGTGTTCATTTTTTCAACGAATTTTACATCCAGTTCATTCGGTACCGGATTAAGCCTGAACGATGAATTATCGAACCGGATGATTCTGTTCATAATTTTTCTGAATACCGGTGCAGCCGCATCGCCGCCATATTTTGCATTCCGCGGCTCGTCGATGACAACCAGACAAACATATTTCGGTTTTTCGTACGGGGCGAAGCCGCAAAATGAGGCCACGTAACGGTTGGAATAATAAGCGCCCGTTTCCGTATTCATTTTTTTGGCCGTGCCCGTTTTACCGCCAACCGTCACACCATCCGGTGCGGCCTTTACTCCGGTCCCCCGTTCAACAACCCCGCCCATAAACGATTTTAATATTTCACTTACTTTGGGTGAAATAACCGGCCGGATCACCTTGGGCTGATGCACGATACGAATAGCACCATCACTGCTTTTGGTGTGACTGACAACATAGGGCTGGTACAGGTAGCCGCCGTTGACAATGGCCGAATAGGCAGTGACCATCTGCACTGCCGTTACGCCAATCTCATAACCGATTGAAATCGATGCCCGCGATAATTTTGACCAGTAGTCCGGAGGACGCAAAATACCACTGTTTTCTCCGATCAACCCGATGCTCGTTTCATTGCCGAAGCCAAAATGTTTTAAATATTTGTAGAAAATGTCTTCGGGCATAGCTTCCATCAGCTTGATCATGCCGATATTGGAGCTATTTTCTATAATCCGGCGGAACGACAACCAGCCATATTTTTTGGTGTCGTGGAAATATCGGTTATGCAGAGAATAGCGGCCCTGTTCACAGTAGACAATATCTTCCGGTTCTTTCAGATGTTCCTGCAGGAGCGCCGCCGCGCCGATCATTTTTAAGGTTGATCCGGGCTCGTAAACATCGGTAATCGTGCGGTTACGCTTAACTTCCGACGCATAGGCGCTGTGATTGTTAGGATCAAAGTAGGGATAATTTGCCATAGCCAAAATGGCTCCGCTAAAGGGATCCATAATCACGACCATCCCCGCTCTGGCCCTCATTTCCCGAACCCCGCTTTCCAGTTCCTGCTCGGCTACGGTCTGAATATTTTTATCTATGGTCAGGTATATTTGCACGCCGTCTACCGGCCAGCGTAACGGATAGTCGGCATTATAGAACATCCGTCTTTTATGATCGTACTGAAGCACGGCTTCGCCGTCTTCTCCCTTCAACTCTTTTTCATATTGCAGTTCCAAACCACTCAATCCTTCGTCGTCGGGATCGGTTATACCGATAAGATGGGCGGCATAGCGTCCGTAAGGATACTCCCGGCGAAAGTTTCTGATCTTGATTAATCCGGGATCATTAAGATCCAGTATCGGTTGAATATCACGCTCGGGCGCCTTTCTTTCCAGAAATTTAAAGCGTCCGTCCTCGTTTAGCAGCCAATAGTAATGCTGGTACGATTTGGAAAATGCCTCCGCGCATTTTCGGGCAATCAGATTTTTATCACCCACCATCTGTGGATCGGCGGCAAGATCGTAATGATTCGTCCCAATGGCAAATTTCTTCCCGTTTCTGTCGCAAATATCGCCGCGCTTGGCCGGCAGGGATACCCGTTTTTCATATTGCCTTTTTCCTGCTTCGGAAAAAGTTTCATGCCAGGTTAACTGCCAGCGAAACAACTGCGCTTCCAGGGCAAACCAGAAGATAAGCATGAAAACCAAAAGCACGATCAGGCGGATCCTGCTTATCTCTGTTTTTTGTTTTCCGGCCATTACCGCACCCCGGCGAGTTTATAATCTGCCTGTTCCTTATTTTTTTCCGCAAACTGCTTTTTCAGCCTGTCCAGCTTATGCAAACCGTCAATTTTCAGAACTTCTACATCATCCGTGTTACTGATCAGTCCGAATTCCGCGGTCGCTTTTTTACTGATCAGGTCGATATTCTTTTGCCTTTCAAGATGCCCTTTTAAATATTCCGTATCGCTGATCAGATTTTGTTTTTTCAGTTCAAACTTGCGGATCTCATCCAGCAGTAAATCCAGTGTAAACGATTGGTACAGTTTAGCCAGCACAACAACTACCGGCACCAATATAATAATGATGACAAGCCGCATTTTACGAATATGTTTCGTATTTTTTCTTTTTCTGCTCCTGCTCATATTTTTTCTCCGATTCTGAGTTTTGCACTGCGCGCCTTTGCATTGGCCGCCACTTCTTCCGCCGAAGGCTCAATAAAAAGCGGCTTTATCCGTTTTATTACGGCTTTTTTACCGCAAATGCAGTAGGGCAGCTCCGGCGGACAGGTACAGGGATGCTCGCTATCCTTTAAAAACTGCTTCACGATTCTGTCTTCGAGCGAATTATACGTAAGTACACCAACTCTGCCCCTCTTTTTTAAAAAGCGGGGCGCCTGATCCAGCGTTCTTTTGAGTATGTCAAGCTCATCGTTTACCTCAATCCGCAGCGCCTGAAATATCCGGGCATAACTCTTTACCGGTTGCTTACCCGAAACCGATCGTTTAATAATTTCTACCAATTGCCTGGTCGACTTCAGCGGCGTCTTATGTCTTTCTTTAACAATACGCCGGGCAATTTTCCTTGAATGGCGTTCTTCGCCATAAGTTTTAAAAACACGTGTGAGCGCCTCTTCGTCGTAGGTACTTAAAATGTTTTCCGCAGTGCGCGTCCCTGTTTTATCCATGCGCATATCCAGACCGGTATCCGACTGAAATGTGAAGCCGCGGTGATTTTGCAGGTGTTGCGACGAAATCCCCAGATCGAGAAATATCACATCTACGGCAGCAACATGAGCAGTGTTCAGAGCATCTTCGATTTTATCGAAAGTGCCCTGATAAAAACAGACATTCGGATAGCGGTTGAGTCGATTTTTAGCAAATTGAATTGCCTCGGGATCCCGGTCAACAGCAATATACAGCGCCTGATCGGTAAGCTTGTTTAAAATTAATTCGGCGTGACCGCCACCGCCCACCGTACCGTCATAAACCACGGCATCATGTTTTACTATCAGGTAATCGCATACTTCCCTGCCCATTACCGGAATATGATACATTGCGCTCATCCAACCTGGCTCTCCTTTTGGCTCTTACGTGCACCGAACATTTCAGGTAAATTTATTTGCTCTGCCAGGCTTACAATGCTTAATTTATCCAGGTGTTCATTCAGGATTGTCGGATTCCAGACTTCCAGTTTTTCAAGCGCACCGACAAATGCCAGTTCTTTCTCAATATTCCCTAACTTGAGGATACGTTCAGGGATCATGATTCTGCCCTGATTATCCATGTGCGCGTCATAGGCATTACCGACAAACATACGGATAAATTGCTGCATCTCTTTGTATAGCGGACTGTTATCGCGCATAATTTTTGTAAGCCTGTTCCACTCATTGAGCGGATAGGCATACAAAAGACTTTTCTCGAAACCGATGGTAAACACCAGCGTGTTTTCGGCTTCGGGAGACAGCTTTTTTCTGATATCGGCAGGGATATTCAGGCGATTTTTCGCATCCAGCGTACAATAATATGTACCGGAAAACTCAGTTGCTGCCATTTCGATCCACTTTCAGGGAATATTAACAAAAATTAACAACTACTATGAATTTTGTGGGTTCTTCAACCACCAAAAAGACAATACACATTTTTTTGGCGAAATGCAATAAAAATTTTGCTTTTCTTGAAAAATATTTTCCATTTTTTTCCGCACTTTTTTTGACTAAATTGAAAATATATTTACTTTTTTCTGTATATATGTTATTAATGGCCGGGGATGGACATCTTCAGATGCCCTTAAGTTTTAATTTTATAAGGGATTACGCAATTAAGAACCCAATGTCGTTTTAAGTCGAAATGAATATAAAAACATAGTTTTTTTTTCCCTTTTAAATGCTTAAATTAGCTGAACTTTAAAGTAAAAGCACAGTGATTGATTCTTAGTGATAGAAAGGAATTTGAAAATGGCAGACAAAGCATTTAACGCATTCGAAATGGCGCAGACTCAATTTGACAAAGTGGCTGATTTTATCGATCTGGATCAGGCCAGCCGGGCTTTATTGCGTTGGCCTTTGCGTGAATTTCATTTTAGTATACCGGTACATATGGACGATGGCGCTACCCAGGTTTTCAGGGGATTTCGCGTTCAGCATAATGACGCCCGCGGTCCCTCAAAAGGCGGCATTCGTTTTCACCCCCAGGAGACGATCGATACGGTGCGCGCCCTTTCCATGTGGATGACCTGGAAAACGGCGGTCGCGGAACTGCCTCTCGGCGGCGGAAAAGGCGGTGTGATTTGTGACCCCCACAATCTCAGCGCCCGTGAGCAGGAACAGATTTGTCGCGGCTGGGTGCGTCAGGTTTACAAAAATATCGGCCCCCTTTCGGATGTACCGGCGCCTGACGTGATGACCAATGCCCAGCACATGCTGTGGATGCTCGATGAGTACGAAGTTATCACCGGCGCTAAATATCCCGGAATAATTACCGGAAAACCGGTGACCATGGGTGGTTCGCTGGGCAGAACCGAAGCAACCGGTTACGGTCTGATTTACACTGTTCGTGAAGCTTTGAAACATCTTAATATCGAACCGAAGGACACTGTAGCCAGTGTACAGGGTTTTGGTAATGTCGCTCAGTATGCCATTGAGCTATACAATAGAATGGGCGGTAAAGTAATCTGTGTTTCCTGCTGGGATCAGAAAGATCAGCAATCGTACAGCTTCAGAAAAGCCGATGGCATCGATCTGGCACAGTTGCTTGAAATTACCGACCGGTTTGGCGGAATCGACAAAAATAAAGCACAGGATCTCGGTTATGAAATGCTCCCCGGCGATGCCTGGCTGGAGCAGGAGGCTGATATTTTACTGCCTTGTGCACTCGAAAATCAGATCACCGGTAAAAATATCGAGACCATCAGTAACCGCGTGCGTATCGTCGCAGAAGGCGCCAACGGTCCGACGACGCCCGAAGCGGATAAGATGCTTGAAAAAAAGAATATTTTTAATATTCCCGATTTTTTGGCGAACGCCGGCGGCGTGACGTGCAGTTATTTCGAGCAGGTGCAAAGCAATATGAATTTATACTGGCCGAAGGATGAAGTATTGGATCGGCTCGATCAGAAAATGACTTCGGCATTCTGGGCGGTTACCAATCTGTCCGAAAAGCGCAAGCTGTATATGCGTGACGCAGCCTACGTTATCGCCATCGAGCGGGTTGCGCGCGCCTGCCGTGATCGCGGCTGGCTGTAATACCTCTGCTGATTTTAAGGACAATCCTGCATTTTTTGAATCCGGTGGCGATCCGCCGCCGGATTTTTTATATTGACCGATAGAATATAACCAGGTAAAACATTATGGAAAAAACACCAAAACAACTGGATCGCCTGATAGACAGTCTCGAAGAACGGGTCAAAGAGCTAAACTGCCTCTACGAGGTTGAAGAAATTTTACGTCAGGGTGAGCTGTCATTTGAAGATATATGCCAAAAGATCGTAAGAATTTTGCCTGCGGCTTACCAGTATCCCAGTGTTTGCCACGCAAAGATTGTCTACCGCGAGGCGCAATTTACCTCTGATGATTACGAAGATTCGCCCTGGGCGCTTAACGCCGATATCAATGTGCAGGATCGCACGGTTGGCTGGATCCGCGTGTGTTACTCGGAAGAAAAGCCGGAGACGGATATCGGTCCGTTTTTGCTCGAGGAAAAGAGGCTGCTCGATTCAATTGCCCAGCGACTCGGTCATCACGTCATGTATGAAAAGCTGAAAAAAGTCTTTTTCAAATGGGAAACAACCAAGCAGGATATGTCCACATCCCAGTCCGGAGAATGGCAGATCATTCTTGAATTGCTACGGCGCACCGATATCGATCTGTTTATCCGTATTTCACGGAAAATGCTCAATTATCTGATCTGGAACGGGGTTGAAGAGGCGGAACTGCTGCTTCAGAAATTCAATCCCTACTCCCGTTACGCCGAAGAGGAAGTGATGGGCGAATCCAACCGTCCACTGGAGAAGCATTCCCTTGGCGATGTCAATACACTGAGTAAACAGATTTTTGAGGTTGCATCACTGCATCTCGATAATGCACTGATCCTTTCACGCATCCAGAAATGGATGCAGGAAGACAGGACCGCATTTCTGGTACGCGCCGTTTCCAACAACGATTCGTCGCTTACCGATATTGCCGACGCCATCCGCCGCTATTTCCAACTGAATCCCGAAGGCATGCAGCTTTCACCCTCGGCGCGGATCGGCGTGCGCGCGGCATTGATCCGCCGCTTTTTCAGCGATCAGCTTGAATTTATCAACATCGCTAAAAATTACTGCCGGGTCATCGATTTCAACGAAATCCTGCACCGCATTATTTTTCCGACAGGCAGTCACGGCAAACTGGGCGGGAAAAGCGCCGGTGTATTTTTATCCTATAGAATTCTACAGGAGGCGGCTAAAAAACACGACATTTTAAAAAACATCAAAACGCCCAAAACCTGGTACATTTCATCCGATGCGATGATCCATTTCATGCATTACAATAATCTCGAAGAAATTCTGGAACAGAAATACAAACCGATTGATGAAGTGCGCAAAGAATATCCGCATGTGGTGCAGTTGTTTAAAAATTCTCACTTTCCGGCGGAATTAGTTCAGGGACTTTCCATGGCCCTCGATGATTTTGAGGACAAGCCGCTGGTCGTGCGCAGTTCCAGTCTGCTGGAAGACCGGCTCGGATCCGCTTTTTCCGGCAAATATAAAAGTCTGTTTATCGCCAATCAGGGATCCAAATCCAAACGGCTGGAAGCGCTGATGGACGCCATCGCCGAAGTTTATGCCTCGACCATCGCCCCCGATCCCATCGAATACCGCGCCGAGCGGGGACTGCTCGATTTTCACGAAGAGATGGGCATCATGATTCAGGAAGTGGTCGGCGAGCAGGTTGGCGATTATTTTTTCCCGGCCTTTGCCGGCGTCGCCTTCAGCAATAACGAGTTCCGCTGGTCGCCGCGTATCCGTCGCGAGGACGGACTGATCCGCATGGTGCCGGGGTTAGGGACGCGCGCCGTCGATCGCGTCAGTAACGATTATCCGGTTCTGCTGGCCCCCGGTCAGCCCGGGCTGCGCGCCAATGTCAGCCTCGATGAAATCATTCATTATTCCCCGCAAATGATCGATGTGGTTAATCTGAAGGAAAATAAGTTCGAAACCATCGCGTTGCGCACACTATTCCGCAAATACGGTGAAGACTATCCCAGTATCAATAAAGTCGTATCGATCCTCGAGCACAATCATCTGGCCAAACCATCATTTGATACCGACTACAGTGCAGCGGATCCCGTGGTTACTTTTGAGGGTCTCATCAACGAAACTTCATTCATCAAACAATTGCATACCATCCTCAGGGAATTGCAAAATGCCCTGGCTTCCCCGGTTGATATAGAATTTGCTTCGGACGGTCGGGATTTTTACCTGCTCCAGTGCCGTCCGCAGAGTTACTCCAAACATCATGCGCCGGCGGAAATCCCGGAAAGTATTCCGAAAGAGAAGCTGCTTTTTAGCGCCCAACGCTATATTACCAATGGCGCCGTAACAAATATTAAGTATATCGTCTACGTTGATCCGGAAAAATACAACAATATCAGCGATCACGATCAGTTGAAATCAATTGGTCGCATCATCGGTCAGTTAAACAAACTGCTGCCCCGCCGGGAATTTATCTTAATGGGGCCGGGCCGCTGGGGCAGTCGCGGCGATATAAAACTGGGCGTGAATGTGACTTACTCTGACATCAACAACACGGCCATGCTCGTCGAAATTGCCCGTAAAAAAGGCAATTACGTGCCCGACCTGTCTTTCGGCACGCACTTTTTTCAGGATCTGGTCGAAGCGTCGATTCACTATTTACCGCTTTATCCGGACGATCCGGGTATCGTTTTCAATAAAAAATTTTTCAGCGAAGCGCTCAACGCGCTGTTTGATTTTTTGCCCGGTTATTCCTATCTCGGCGACGTGGTGCATGTTATCGAAATACCGCGTGAATCCGACGGACAGGTATTGAACATTTTTATGAATTCGGATCAGGAAAATGCCGTTGGCGTTCTGGCCCCGCCGGTGTCGGCGATATTCTCGGATAGCGAGATCAGGCAGAACATTAAGATTGACGCCGAGGATCACTGGCGCTGGCGCATGCACATGGCCGAGAAAATTGCCGAGCAGCTCGAACCTGACCGTTTCGGTGTTAAAGCGCTGTACATTTTGGGCAGCACGAAAAATTCCACGGCCAGCGCCGGCAGCGATATTGATCTGCTGGTTCATTTTAAGGGATCGAAAGAACAGAAAAAAGAATTGCGCCACTGGCTGGAGGGCTGGAGCCTGAGTCTGGATGAGATCAATTTTCTGCGCACCGGATTCAAAGCCGGCGGCATTCTCGACGTGCGTTTCGCCGATGACAAAGAAATTGCCGACAAGAATGCCATTGCCCAAAAATTCAATCTGGATGACTTCGAGCTGCAGGAATTGCCGCTGGCCCTTTTGAAGGATTAGTTTAGACCGGAATGATGGAATTGTGGATTAATGGAATATTGGATGGCCGGAGTGATGGTCTTATAAA
>CAYXRA010000068.1:0-21870 GCA_964467525.1 uncultured Calditrichaceae bacterium | reverse complement strand
CCATTGCCGCCGGCATTATTCACCAACCGACTGTTTTATTTTTGGATGAACCGACCACCGGTATTGACGTCGCCAGTGCCCGTCAAATACGGTCATTGATAAAGAGTCTGAATGAAACAGGCGCCACGATTTTTATGACCACGCATTACATCGAAGAAGCCGAGCGGCTTTGTCATCGGATCGCCTTTATCGTAAAAGGTCAAATTGTCAAAATCGGAACGATTCATGAATTAATGGAAGACGCCCAGAAAGAGAAAATTATCCAATTTACATTTGACGGCACAGTTCAACTCAATCAGTTCGAGCAGGATTTCTGTCGGCAATTCAGTCCATGTCAGTTATCGCACATACAGGATTCTGTTTTTCAGGTTCGTTCGGCAACGGCGATGGATTTGATGCCGTTGATGTCATTTTTTGATTCGCGCGGGACAAAAGTGCTGGAAGCGAAAATCATCAAACCATCGCTGGAAGAAGTGTTTGTTAAAATCACAGGCATTGAACGGGATATGATGAAGAAAGAAAAGGAAGGTAAGAAAAAATGAAAACTGCAATTGCTTTTTGGAATATCCTGCTGAAAGATATGCGTAATTATTACCTGAAACCACCGAATATTAGTTGGGGCATCATTTTCCCTTTTGCCTGGATGCTGATGTTTTTCCTTAAATCCCAAACGCCTGTGGATGTTCGGACTGTTCTGCCTGGAGTCATGGCTATGTCAATTTTATTCGGCACGACATCAATGCTTTCAGTTACCATCACTTTCGAACGCCGCAGCCGTTCGTTCGACAGGCTGCTGCTCTCACCCATCAGTCTCATCTGGCTGATGCTGGCGAAAACGCTGGGAGCAATTTTGTTCGGCATTGTCAATGCATTTGTTCCAATGTTTATCGCTATATTTTTCATGTCTATCTCAAACATCAACTGGGCTATCGTCATGCTGAGTGTCATTTTTATTGCTTTCACTTCCACTTTTATGGGATTGTTCATCGCGGTTTCGGTCAGTGAAGTTTTTGAAGCGCAAACCTTTTCCAATTTTTTCCGTTTCCCGATGGTATTCCTGTGCGGATTGTTTATTCCCATCAGCCAGCTTCCCGTTTTTCTGCGCCCGTTGTCCTATATCGTTCCGTTAACGTATGGCGCGGATATGCTGAAAGCGGCAATTAATCGAAATGGTCATATTGCAATTGGAACCAGCGTGGCGGTTTTACTGGCGTTTGCCGTTATTTTATTTCTTCTCAGCAAACGAAATATCCAGCGGCGATGGATTTATTGAGATTAAAAAATAGGACTTAACATGCATCATCATTCAGGAACAGAAGAAATTTTTTTTTGGGATTTCCAGTCTGTATTATCGTAATTGGTTTTATTGTGTTAGCGGTTTTAATTGGAATTCATTTTCATAGAAAAAGGCTACAATCAGCTTGTCTCAAAGCGGACGAGTGCAAGATATTGGATGATATAAATAATGAAATCTTCAAATTTATCCATCAGACAGCAAAGCCAATAAAGCAATCAGAAATTTGTGGTATCATTCCCATGGAACCCGGTTAAATCGCCGATTCTTTAAGCTCGCTTCAGGACAAATAATGAATTGAAAGAGATTGGCTTTCTGATGAGCAGGTTTATTTGACAAAGTTTGTTTAAATTTATTAGATAAAATTGCTAACTAAT
The DNA here is from genome assembly GCA_964467525.1 of uncultured Calditrichaceae bacterium. GTDB lineage: Bacteria > Calditrichota > Calditrichia > Calditrichales > Calditrichaceae > CAYXRA01. Next base: position 20,199 of record CAYXRA010000068.1, on the reverse strand, counting down.
CATGGATCATTGCCACAGCGATCGATTAATTTGCCAATGGTGTAATTTTCCGGTAAGATTTAGCTCCCCCCGGGGACTGCCGGCACGGTTTATTATTGGTAGTCAGTAATATAAAAATTAAAGTAAGGGGCCAACCATGAAAAAGAACAAACCGTTCGAAGTCATTGTAACCAAAAACAAGAATCGCAAAACAGCATCGCATCCGGATATCGTTGATATCGATCAGCTCGCCGCAACACTATCCGCTAAAACAGGCAGGTCCGTTGAAATAAGTCGCGAGTTTCTTGAGGGTTTCGCCAGGATACTAATGCAAAAACTGGAAACAGATGGTGAGTATCTGCTGCAAAGTAACGAAGAAAGTCCCGGCATCCTGTTTAAATACATGGAATTACATTAGTTTGTGATTCCTGTTTGATCTGCCCTGCGTCAACTCGTGTAATACCTCTCGAAAAATTTTCCAATCCCCGGTGTATTGTATATATTAGGCGAAACTGACAATCAATAAAACAGGCACATGGAAAATTTAGACAGACTGATTCCCTTAATATCCTTATCCGGTGAGGCGGAACGCATTATCATTGGTTCGCTGCTGGATGAACATGGTATCGCATATCATGTCAGCAATCAAACCACTCAGGATCTTTTTGGCATCGGCCGGTTCGGCGGATATAACTATATTACAGGTCCTCAGAAAATAATGGTGACCGAACAAGATGCCGCCCGCGCCCGGGAGCTGATTCTTTCCGTTAAACAGCAGTCGGCCGGCAACGCCGAAGACGAAGAATTGAAACAGTTGCAGGAATATAATATCTATGTGAACGGCGCTTTAATTATCGGACTGATTTTGCCGGGTTTGAATTTTTATCATTTATTCCGGGCCCTGTACATGAAGCTTCGCTTCGGCGACAAACTGGGCGGTTCGTTCAAGCTGATGCTTTCGGGGCTGCTGATGATCTTGGGTCTATACCTGGGAACCAGACTTTTTGTTGGATAGATGTAGCTCAAACCGGAATTTGCGAACAGATTGTTTCAGAGGATCATGTCACGGCCAAATATATATAGCACACCTTTTAAGAACCAGCAGTATCCCGAAGCCCCCGTCACGCTGTAGCGTGACGGGGATGGATAGGAAAGAGGCCTACGGTTAAGCTTACTCCCGGTATTTCGTATACATCTGGTCGCCCTTGTAGCCAAGCGCCTTCCAGTCGATCCGTTTATCATCGGCAGAACCATGACAATCATTGCAGCGTAATGCTGATTTGGCGGGCGTCACCATGTGGTTGATTTTCCAGTACATCTCCGTTTCCGCAAACCCGTAATTGCCGCTGTATTCCAGTCCAACAGTTTGCATACCTTCCCTGGCCGCCTGATCCCAGTCAAAGTGCTTCCAGTAGCCGCCGTATAATTGCGGAACGATCAGATAATTATTTTCAGTGTCGTAAATTTGTTTGCCGCGATGCACTTTAAAAGGATAGAGCAGGGCTTCGGGATCGTCGTTGCCGCCCAGCGGTTCATTAAGTTGCAGCATTTTTGCGGGATCAAATGTATCGCCAAGTAAATATCGACCCGTGGTTCCGTTATACCAGTAATATTCGGGTTCAACATTTTTATCCCACCTGAAAGAACCTTTCTTTTTATGATAAGTGGGCTGACCGTATTGATCCTTCGGTGCCGTGCTGTCCTTTCCTGCAGTGGACCAGTCCCAGTAGAGTTTCGTCGGCTTGTCTTTGGCAAAGGACGGTATGTGACAGGTTTGACAGGCAATCTTTTCGGTGTGATTGTTCAGCATTTTCGAAGTGTGCGCTTCCCGGTCGTGACAATTGATACAGCGCACCCGGTTCTCATCCGAAGCATAATTGGATACGGATTTACCGCTTATCTGATGCATCTCGCTGTTGTGGCAATCCTGGCAAAGCATATCGGCGCCCATGTGCACGTCGTATTCCTGCGTCGGATTAAGCAGGCCCTGATCCAGGTCGCCGTGCTTTACATTTTCCCCGCCGCCGCCAAAAAAGTGGCAGTTGCCGCAATTGGCGCGATTGGGTATTCCCACACTCTGCGCTGCTTTGAGCAGATTCACCGTCGTATCGGGCATGCCGGCGCCGGCCGGACTTTTCTTGTAAGCGCCGCTTAAATCGTGACAAACCAGACAGTCCACATTTTCTTCAGTGCTGAAATCAAAGCTGTCGTCTTCCCATCCATAACCGATATGACAGCTGGTGCAGCGCGGCCAGTTGGATTGGATGTGAATACAGAAGTTATTGAAAACGTGTTTTTTACCCAGACGATGCAATCCCTCGTGACCGGAAACTTTGATGGGCTCCGTTTCCCAGGTCCAGTGAATATTGTTCATGATTTCCTGCGCCGCATCTTCATGGCACATCAGGCACATCTCGGTCACGGCCTGCGGCGAGTCAAAGGACTCTTCAATCATTTCCGAGTGATCGACCTGGCCCGGAAGCAGCAAAGGCAGTATGAAAATTGCGATTAATATGTTTCGCATCATTATAAAAATTTCCTTAAAGATTAAATGGGCGCCTCGGTTGTGATTTTCGCATATTTTCCTGCCGGACGTCAAAGTTGAAAAGTAGAATCCACCCGCGAAAGAAGTTAGCAGCTCTGACGGAATGATTTCACCAGGGGGTGGTATTTTGTGATCAAATATTTATCAAATTTGCAAAATTTTTCTCGGATTAACCTCGTCGCGGTCAGGTCGTTACCAACCGCGACCCACCCCAATCCCCTCCGTCGGAGGGGTAGTCTGTCTATCGTTTAAAAAAATCATTCACAATCGCATTGATATCTTTATCTTTCAATTCTTCCAGCTCACCGATATAAAGTTGGCCGTCGGCGGGAACTTTCGTTTCATCTTTGGTTGTTTTAACCGACTTCTTGACATAATCATGAAGCTGTTTAATATCCTGGTTAAAGAATTCAACGGCTTCCTTTCCGATCATCAGATCACCCAGTTCTTCATTTAACTGCTCGGCGTCAATCATGCAAATCCAGTTTTTATCATAGGATGTGGTAGCCAGACGTTCGAGATCATCAAGCAGTCCCTTGTTGATATTAGTGACTCTGCCGCTCACCGGTGCATTAAAGGGTATGGTGTGGTTACCCTGGCGCAGACTGAACAGCAGTTGCCCTTTGGATATTTCCATACCAAGGTTGGGGGTGTTAATGGCGTCGATCCGGCCGATAATTTTTCTGGCAAAATCGTCGATGCCCACCTGTACTTTACCAGTTGGGTCGATACTAAGCCAGCAATGTCCCGGTGAAATGAAAACACCGCCGGGAATGGCAAATTCGACACTGGACGGCGCTTCGACTTCATGCACGTGACTGATATGTACTTTTGTTGTCAGTTGCTTTTTAATACGTTCCTCGCGGCGGATGACAAATTTTTTGACCATTGCCCGCAATTCATCTTCGGTGAAGGGTTTTTCCACGTAATCCATAGCTCCGAACTTCATCGTTTCTACCGCCGTGGAAACAGAAGCATAACCGGTGATGATAATAACATCGATATCCGGCCTTAAATGCTTCACGCTTTTACAAACATCGACGCCGTCCATTTCCGGCATTTTCAGGTCGGTGAATACAAAGTCGTAATGGTGCTTCTGAATGAGTCCCAGGGCCTCCTGTCCGGTTTCAACGGTATCCACCGAATAGCCGTCCAGCACCAGTATTTTACGGAAGCTGTCCAGAATAATAGCCTCATCATCGACGGCCAGAATTTTGGCAACGGGTTTTTCCACTTCAACCCGCTTTAATGTTTTTGCTTCGTGGCTGTAATCCAGATTCAAATTGACAGCCAGCGCTTTTTCCCGCTCTTTGCGCAGACGCTTCTCCGTGCTTTTCTTCAGAACCGCACGGATAATTAAGTCAGCAAGCACAAACAGAACCACAGCAATAATTAAAAGCGCTACTCCCATTTTACTCTCCTTAAGGTATTATAATAAATCATTTTAAATTTTTAGACTTTAGTCCCCGAGCTAATTGCAGGTAACCAGGTGCCTGGATTCGTAATCAGGATCCGACGGGATGATGATATAAAACCAGCCTTCAAAATAAGGATCCTTTTCCAATAATTCATTATTGTCGATAATTTCCTGATTGCGGTCTATTATTCTGCCGCTCATCGGCGCCTGTATATAATGCCTCAGTCCGTCTTTTGTAATTATTTGGGCACAATAGTTACCCTGAATAACTTCGTTGTCCAGATCCATAAGCTCTACTTCGGCAATATCGCCTATGGTTTTAAGCAGCAAATCCGTGACGCCGATCTTTAGAGATCCATCCTCCTTCATAATACACCAGGTAGCATAGCCCAGGCGCAGATATTCTTGGGGACAGGGAACATAATCAGCAGAATCGCTTGCTTCCGAATCGGTCTGATCCGTCGCTCCGGTCAAGGCGGCAAATTTCAATCCGCGATATATTGAACCGACCAGTTCGTCCATCGTGAAGGGCTTTGGCAGGAAATCAATAGCTCCCTGGTTAAGTGATTTAACCGCATTTTCCACCGTGGAATAGCCCGTTGTAATAACCACCGGTGTTTTAATTGATTTTTCTTTTAGAATATCCAAAAATTCAAAGCCATCGATTTCCGGCATCATAATGTCACAAACGAATAAATGATATTGATTTCTATCAATTTTTTTAAGTGCTTCGGCTACATCTATGGCGGCATCAACCTGCCAGCCTTCGGCGGAACACAATTTCACCACGGAATCAAGTATCACCTTTTCATCATCGATGACTAATATTTTGGATTTTCCCTGCATAAATAAATCACCATTAGATTTTGGTCACCGGAATGCGCACCGTAAAACGGGTACCCTCACCAATTTTGCTGTCAACGGAAATATTACCGTCGTGATTATCGACGATCCCCCAGATCACGGCCAGTCCCAGCCCGGTGCCCTTCTGTCCTTTGGTCGTAAAAAACGGATCGAAAATCTTCTCAAGATTTTCTTCGGGGATACCGGATCCCGTATCGCTGATTACAATCTCGACAAACTCTCTCCTGCCCTCCAGTTCTATCGCTTCCCAGTACTGCCAGTCGCAGTTCTTTGAGGTGCATCCCTCAAAGCGGCCCTTTCCGGGAATTTCAAAAAAGTAAACCGGGGCATCACAGCTTGGACATTCTTTTGTTTTATCTATCAGTGAAATGTTGCAAATCGGACAGGAAAAGTCAATCGGATTTTTGCTGTCCAATTTAATATTATATTCATGGTTCATTCGTCCGTAAATCGGATCGAAATTAAAGAAACCTTCGTTCTTTTCCGTCTTTACTTTTAACCGGACTGAGGGCTGCCCTTCGATTTTATGGGCCTGATCGACTAAACTATGACCCTTGGGACAGGTAGCCTGCTTAATTTGGGTGATGCCATAGGGCTTAAGATCGATTAAATCTGTCGTAATGCTGATGGTGCCTTCGGCTTCATCGATAGCATGAATGGCGTTCTCCACCAGATTGATGATCACCTGCTGCATCTGGTTGGCGTCGACAGTTACCTCGGGTAGCTGGTCGTCAAAATGCTTTTCCAGTTTAATTTGTTTGATTGTCAACTGATTTTCGATAACAGAGACAGCCTGATCGATAATCTGATTAACATTGGCTTTATTTTTTTTGGGTACGGACTGCCTGGCAAAATCTAAAAGTCCCTTTACAATTTCCCGGCTGCGTTTTGTTTCACGAACGATAACGCCCAGGTCTTCCTGCAGTTCTTTATCGTTTTTCGCCCGTTTTTGCAGAAAGCTGGAGTAGGTTAAGATACCGGTTAAAGGATTGTTGATTTCATGAGCTACGCCGGCAGCCAGCCTGCCCAGTGAGGCCATTTTATCCGACTGAAAAAGCTGCATGCGCGCTTCGGATAGTTTTTTGGTCATGTTATTAAAAGAGCGTGCCAGCATGCCGATTTCATTGTTACCCAAATCGCCGATCGTATAATTCAGGTTACCGGATGCAACATTTTCAGTGGCGTCCAGCAGCTCATTAACCGGTCTGTCCACCCAAATCCGGATGAAATACCAGACGACCAGGCTGAGCAATAAAATCGCCACCAAAGCAAAGATCAGCATTCTCATTTTTGCCGCTTCGATTTTTTTATCGATGGTATGCAGGCTAATTGTAATATCGAGCACGCCGAGGATGTTTTCGTCCGGGCTGTGGGCATGGCAGGGGGCGCTCCAGCAGGAACGGTCAGTCATGATCGGACTGATGATCGCGAATACGCGCGCTGAATCCGGATGCATGCGGAAAATGCGTGTTCTGTCCGAAATCGCAAAGTTTTCGATCGGAGTCGGCGTGGCATGGCAGCTGATGCACTGCCGCGATTTCATATCGATCATCGTGCCGATTGAAGATGAGTCGCAGGCATAGATAATTTCACCCACTTTGTTCATGATGCGTGCGTCACGAATGAAGGGCTGTCTACCGATGGTCTGAATTATCTTTTCGATATTCTGGCGATTGTTGGACAGCATATCATTGCGGGTGCTGCTCTTAATCGTCTCGCTCAACTGATTGACATGCCGTTCCACCTCCGCCAGCAGCACTTCGCTCTGGGAGTGGATATTAACATAGGCATAAATGCTGATGACAATAATCGCCGTCAATGCTACGGTGAAAATGAGTCTGTAACCGATTTTATTGGGTATCATTTTTGTAAATGTTAATTAATTTGAATCCTTTGATCATATTATTTTTTTGACAACTTTCTGCCAGGAACCTGATCGGGATAGCGTATTTCCTCGTGACATACATTGCAATCAGGCGTAGTCGCGAAATTACGATCCAGATGGCAGGTTTCACATTCGACTTCAGCATGCATTTCATCGAGGGCAACGCCGGTGACTGAATGGTCAAAACTACCAACTTCCCAATTCTTATGGCAGGCAGAGCAGCTTTTATCAAGTTTACTAAAACCTGTCTCACCTGTATGACATTTTTTACAGTTAAGCCCGGCATGATAACTTTTTAACGGCCAGCCAACCTGCGCATGATCAAATGGCGATTTTTCTTTAGTATCATGACACTTGTAGCAATTATCGTTGATCGATTCTTCATGACAGCTCATACACTTTGCATGCGCTTCATGCTCTGTTTTGACAAATGGTCTTACAGATTCATGGCAATCGCTGCACCTTTCGTTATTGTGACATTTCATGCAGTAGATATCGTATTGTTTGACGTGAGCCATGTGAAAGAAAGTTACAACCGGTGCATCCTCGAACTCGGTTTTTTTAACTATTTTTTCCGGTTCCTGCAGGCTAAAATGACTTTTTCCACTGAAAGAACTATTGCTTATGATCTGATCATGTGTTGCCGTCGTATCTTTTAAATTATGACACAACCCGCAGTCGGTCTGTTTATTTTTTCCCAGGTGGCAGTCCATACATTGCTGATGATAGGCGCCCACAAGTGCCGGTTTAGTCAAATCATCGCGAATTTTATCCGGTACATGACAATCGGAACATGATAATATTTTCTCAGCTACATTGTAATGATGGCAGGATGCGCATCCTTGTGAGAGTTCGATCATTTCAGCGTGCAATTTATGAGGAAACAGGCTGGGCGCGTAATTTTTAACCACCTTATCCAGTATGAGAATCTCCGGCGCCCTTTTTAACAATTCCTGGTGAGAATCGGCATCACGTTTTAAATCGGGGCAGATTTTCAGACAAGGATCTTCATAGGTAGGTTCTTCACATGAGTGACAACCACTACAGTCGAGATCTTTGTAAGCATGATGGCTTTGGCTCATTTGCGCGAATAAAAAACTGTGTAACAATCCCATTAAGAGAAACAACATAACTATTTTCATTGGATCACTCCTTTAATGGCAAATTTTGTTTTTGGAGTGTACGATTTATCCGGTTGACCTACTATCGGAAATATCATGACAAAAGTTCTGAAGATTAGGATTTCAAGAGCAATCAGGCCCAGCGTAACGGATATTTCGCCGATTGAAGGCCAGTAGGGCGCCGTGGCATAGGGCGGTGAATAGGCGATTACAAAAACATTGAAACGATTAAGTAATACGCCAAAAATAACCAGCATCGAAGCTGTTAAAAGCAAAGGCCTGGATTGTAATACCTTATCCCAGAAAAACATGCGCAGGGGAATTATGACGCCGAAGAATACCTCGATGAACCACATGATACTTACAACGCTGGGTTCCGCGAGATATACGAACGTTTCACGAATGACCATATCGCCGATTTTAAAAGCAAGGTATATGCCCAAAATGGGGCCGATAAAACGTCCTAATTTTGAAAGTACGTCCATCTCTGGTTTTAAACCAAAAGAACGGGAGGAAATAAGCGATTCCATAATCACCATCGGAAAACCGACGGACAGGGCGGAGAGTAAAAATAACAACGGCGAAATGGGCGTCTGCCACAGCGCGTGTAATTTATTTCCGGCGATCATCATCAGCGTGCCCAGGGATGACTGATGCAGGCAGGATAATACGACGCCGGTAATGATGAAGAAAAACAGTGCCTTTTCCAGGTTACGGTCGAGAAAGCGAAGGAATGAATCAAGCGCCCGGTTCAGCTTTGATAATATATTTGGCAGGTTTACTCTGCCGATAAATCGTTCGGTGACAATGGGTAAGAATTCGATATAGAGCACCGTAAGATAAGCCAGTACACAGGCCCCTACTTCGAACAAAACCGAATTACCGTTCTGATAAAAAAACATATGCCAGATTTTATAATATCGGCCAAGGTCCAGGCCCACGCTCAGGGCGACAAACGTGTATCCCAGCATCGCCGTGAGCAGTGCCGGGCGCACCAGTACTTCATAATGCTCCCGATGAAAGATATGGGCCAGCGCTGAAGTCGTAAATCCCCCGGCCGCTAAGGCAACGCCGGCGGCCACATCAATGCCAATCCAGATACCCCAGGGATACTGATTATCCAGGTTGGTTATCGAGCCAATGCCGAAAAAGAGTCGGGCAAAAATCCAAACTAATCCGTTAATGGCGAGGATTAACAGGATGATGACTCCCGGCGTAAGAAAACGTTTTTTTATGGGTTGTGGTCTGATTCCTTCGTGCATCATTAAGCTCCTATTCCAATTCATCTTTTTTACGGTTTATCCACATGATACCGCCGAGCAGGGCAAACAGGGACAGCGGCGGAACGAAATAAGCAAAAATAGCATGCTGAAGTGGTTCTGTTGCTCCCGGAGCGGCTTCGGTACCAACCTCCGGAAATCCAAGCGAATTAAAATCTTTTGCGCCTATATAAAGCCATGATGTGCCGTCAACTTCATGTTCTCCGAAAACATGGTCCTTATACTTATCCGGATTTTTTCTGATGCGCGCCTTTGCAAGCTGAAGCAATTCATAGCGTTCGCCATAAACCATAACTTCCATCGGACATGAGGCGACGCAGGCCGGCAATTGACCTTCAGACGTGCGATGGATACAAAAGTCGCATTTTAAGATGCGCGGTTCAATAGCTTTTTGATATTCAAAAGTAGGAACCTGAAAAGGGCAGGCAACCATGCAGTAGCGGCAACCGATACATATGCCTTCGTGCCAAATTACAGTCCCGTTTTCCTCCTTCGTGAAGGCGCCGACAATGCAGGCCGAGACACAGGCCGGATGATCGCAATGCATACACTGAAATTTAACATTGATCGGAGTGACCGGATCTTTCTCATTTTCAAACTGATTCACAACGGTGAGGGCAGTATGGTCCGGTCTCCTCAGCTCTTCAAAAACCGATCGGTCGTCGTATGTTTCGACGGGTTCGGTTGGCATATCATGGGCCACTTTACAGGCATGCTCGCAGCGCCGGCATCCGATACAAAGGGTTGTATCGACAAGCACACCCATGCGGTGATCGGACAGAATGTTTCGGGGTCCGGCTTTGGCTGGCTTGGTGCTGACGCCGGTAGCGGCTGCGCCAATTAAAGCGCTGGTCTTAAAGAAGTCGCGTCTTGATTGTTTACTCATAGATTTCAAACCTCACAGATAAAGATAAATTATTCACAAGATACATTGAAAAATCTATTTAATCGTCTATGCAATGCAAAATATGTGCCTCATTATCAATGATACCCATATTCACTGGCATTTTATGTCAAATATACGAAATAAGTTTTAATAAAAAAATTGAAATTGGAATTCGAACGATCTGTTAAAACTATTCTTAACCTATTGTTTAATAATAAAATTAAAGTACGAATTTAATCATCTCCGTCCGTGATTTTCTATATCAAAATAAAAAATAAGTTTTAAAGAATTTTTATGGAGTCTGTTTGACCGGGAAAAAAATCCATACAATAGGCTTGTTAATTGTTTCACTAAGTGTTTCATAATAAATTAGCGAAACAATATGTTCCACACGCATGGAACTTCGATTAAAAAGCATACTTTTAATGTTTATCACTATCTGTGAAACACTGTGTTTCAAAATTTTTAAATACATTTAGTTATAACTTTTTATAATTATCTGTTTTAAATGGCTTTAGTTAACTTATTTGGATAAAAATCCGTTGGCATGACTTTTGTAGAATGAACTAAAGTAAATTTTTCACAAAAGGTGGGAAAAACAATGCAAAACAAATTATTTTTATTTTTTATTTTGTTTATTTTTCTTTTCAGTTGCACGCAGTTTCTGGAAGAAGATGAAACAGGGAAAAACAGTTACAGCGGAGATGACGGCTGTATTTATTGTCATACCAATGCGGAACGGCTCAAAGTGCTTGCCGAACCGGAAGAGGATGATCACGGCGGCGGCGGTGGCTGAGGCGGCGAAGTCGCTCCGGTGGAGCCATGGCGAAAGGTTTTTATTAATTTACGCGGCGTCAATTCCGTCGAGGAGATTGACCTCCATTTGGCGGCGCTTTCCTGCGTGGATTGCCACAAAGGCGATAACACCATGCCGAACAATATGGAGAAGGCCCATGAAGGCCTGGTGGCCGATCCGTCAGGTTATGATGAAAACGGAAATACGATTTGCGGCAATTCCGACTGTCACCCCTCAACAGCCGAAACCTTTAAAAATAGCCTGCATTACCAGCTTTGGGGTTATCAGGTGAAAATCGCTCAACGGGCCGGCGTGGATGATTTTGCTCAATGCCCGCAGTCTTTAAAGGACGGTTTTACGAATGAATGCCGCCGCTGCCATGCCAGTTGTGGTGATTGCCATGTATCGGTGCCTAACAGCGCCGGCCAGGGTTTCATCAGTTCGCACCGTTTTAACGGCACGCCCAATCAGACGAATCAATGTAACGCCTGTCATGGCGCCCGAACCGGGTATGATTATTTGGGAGATTACAATATTTTCCCACCCCGGCCGCGGGACGTGCATGCCCTCAGTTTCGCCTGTATCGACTGTCATGATAAAGCCAAATTACACAGTTCGGCAGACGAAAAATCGACCAAATATACGCATGCCAATCAGGCTTCCTGCTCGGATTGTCACGATAATGGACTGAGCGACGCAAATATCTATCACAGCAAGCATATGTCGGATATGTCCTGCTATGTTTGTCATTCAGCAAATAAGTATCAGAATTGTGCCGGCTGCCATGTGGACGGCGCTTACCTGACAGATCCCGTTTACCAGGCCAACAACCCGGCCGTCGATTTCAAAATAGGTATAAATCCTATTCCGTCCGAAACCAGACCTTATAAATATGCAACACTCAGACACATTCCCGTTGTACCGACCACTTACGATAACTGGGGCGCTGCCGGTACGCTGGTTGCTTTTGATGACTATCCGACCTGGAAATACACCTCCCCCCATTCCATTCAGCGCTGGACGGTCCGCACCGATACTACCGGCGGAAAATTCTGTATGCAGAGTTGTCACCTCGGTTATTGGGGCACCGAAGAAAATAGAAAATATTATTTGTTCCGGGAATATGTGGAAACCAACTGGCCGGTTGAAGTACAGGCTAACGAATCGGTTTATGTTGACGGCCAATTACCGGAAGGCTGGGAGTAGTTTTTTAATCATGCAATTTAAACCATAATCATATCATAAAGGAGTGTTTTTATGAAGAAGTTATTGTATCTGTTTCTAATCCTATCACTGGCGCTTTTCTTCGGTTGTTCCGAAAGTGACAATGGCGGGGAAAAGATTAATGAGTTTGAGACGCTGGTTGATTATCTCGAAAACGGCGATCCAAACTTTGAAGGCTGGATAAATAACATGGCTGGCTGGGTAGTCGATTATTCCGCTATTCAGGCCAACCTGGATGACTATCTGATCGTTGATATCCGCGCAGCCGACGACTTCAATCAGATGCATCTGTCCAATGCCGTCAATTCGACTATGGCTAATATTTTTGACGTCGTCGCCGGTGAAACCGGAAAAATACTGGTTGTCTGTTACAGTGGGCAGTCCGCAGCTTATGCGCATGTGCTGCTGAGGCTGAAAGGCTATGAAGCTTACAACCTGAAATGGGGCATGAGCATCGTGGATGCCTCGCTGGATAAATGGACGGGAAAAATTTCCGACCAGTATTTTGGAACTGCCAATTGGGTTATGACCGCCTCGCCGGCTCTGCCCGAATTTGATTTTCCCGAACTGGACACCGGCGCGGACAATGCGCAGGACATTCTGGATGAGCGTATCGAAGCGGCCCTGAGCGCCTGGGGAACCCGCACCATTACGGCGGCAACCGTCATGGCGAATCCCGCTGCCTATAATATCATTTGCTACTGGCCGGAAGCGGATTACCTCGGCATGGGGCACATCAACGGTGCCGTCCGCGTGCAGCCCCAAACGCTGAAAGCCGACGAAAACCTGTCGGTATTCGATCCCGCAACGGGCGATAATGTTATGTATTGCTACTCGGGCCAGGGTTCCGCCGCTGCGGCAGCCTATCTGTATGTTTTAGGCTACGACGTCAAGACGCTGGTTTATGGCGCCAATTCCATGATCTATGATCATATGACAAAAAGCAAGTGGCCGCAACCCTATGGTAAATAATCAGGATAAAAATATTAAAAAATCTGTTTTTTTAGAAAGGGAAGATCATGCTTCCCTTTCTTCTTATTTATAATTAAATTTCCATCTAATTCATTTTATTTTGTGGAAATATTCAAAATGAAGACTATTATAACTTTATTACTCAGCACGGCTTTTTTAATGGCCGGTGATTTTCAGGGCAGTTTTTCAACCGGGATCTACATGGGCACGCCCACATGGAATGCCGGTAGCTATGATGACTATCCTACCGAAGCTGAAGCGACCGAATCCCTGTTGCGCAGTGAAAGTTACCTGAGATCCGTAAACCGCTTACGTCTGAAAGGCAGTTTTGGCTCTGTTTTCAGCTATAACTTTAATGCCCTGCGCAGCGATAATTTCGGCAGCGATCCGCATTTGGATGAAACCAAAATTTATCGTGCTTACGGTCAGCTCGATTTTTCCAAAATGAAAATACAGATTGGCCGGATCAATCCCTTCAACCGCTGGGTCTGGGGATCGGTAGACGGCGGCGCCTTTTCTGTAAAGGTAAATAACAAACTCAGTTTCTCAGCATTTGGCGGCATGAATGTCCGTTATGGCAAACTCTATGATGCGGATAACAATTATGCTCTGGCTTACGCCGACATGATGTATCGCGGCCGGATGGCAGCAATTAAGATTAAAGCCTATTATGATGAAGATGCGACAAAAATCGGAACGGATTTTTTTGGTCGCATTAGTGAACTAAAATACAGCGCCAATTACGGGTACGATATAACCAACTCCCGGATTGCTGACGGCGGTCTGAGTCTTTTCTATCCACTGACAGCAAAATTCACCGCCAGTGGCAATTACCGGCTGTTCCGCACGGATGACTGGAAATTCAGCCGTATCGAATTTGAGGGATATCTCATTGAGCGGCTTTCGCTGGGACTGCGTTACCGGTTGTTCAGTAATTACTATATTGATCTGAAACAGATGCTTTCCATGACATCGGAAAACAGCGATTACATCACATTTTTAAATTTCTCTGCCAGATATTTTAATGTGGGCGTTAACTACCTGGCCGGTCAGTCCGAATTACAAAGATGGAATGTGAATCTGGGCCTGCGTTATGCACCGTTAAAAAACTTAAATCTCTCGGCCGGCGTGTCTCCGGTGGGTTATATGTATCCGGAAGATCAGGATTATCAGAACAGTCTGGCCGTATATTTTCGCGCCAGTTATCAGTTCCTGAAGCATTTTACTGCGGCGACGAATTTTCATTTTTATCAGGATAATAATGTGTTGGAATCGAGCTATCGCGGCGGACTTTTAATCAGATATAACTTTGGGGGCTAATTGCGATGAGAAAAGAAATTTTACTAATGACGCTGCTGGCAGGCTTCGTATTTGCCGGATCGATTGTCTGGGAATCCGATCTGATTTTTTCTCACAAGTATCACGTTGTCGAAATTGGCGCGGACTGCGAAGCCTGTCATGAACGGGCGCTCGAAAGCACCTCAGGTAAGGATGATTTACTCACTGAAATGGAAACCTGTTACAATTGCCATGATGAAGATATGGCGTGCAATGCTTGTCATGAGCGGGGTGAAGAACCGATTCTGTTGCCGAGAATCGATGATTATTCGGAAAAATTCAACCATAAAATTCATCATGAAAATGATATTGCCTGTCTCTCCTGCCACGAAGGCGTAGATAAAAAAGATAAAGTAAGCGGTTCCCTGCATCTGCCGCTAATGGATGACTGCATGACTTGTCACGAAACGCCGCAGGATTTGGCCGGCTGCTACCTTTGTCATGGCGAAAAGGAAAACCTTAAACCGGTCGATCATGATGCACTATGGCCGGAAAATCACGGCATGTTCGCCGAAAGTAATGCCCAGAATTGCAATTCATGTCACACGGATAATTACTGTATTACCTGTCATGAAGGCGAAAATCTAATGGACCAGACACATCCGCCTGATTTTATAGCCACGCATGCGATCAGCTACATGATGCGCGAGACCGATTGCGGTACCTGTCATGAAAGCCGCGACTATTGTATCGAATGCCATGTGGAAGTTAACCACGTTTTGCCGGCAAACCATACCATGCCCGACTGGCGGGGTCACGGACATGCCGAAGAGGCGCGTTTAAAGTTCGATAACTGTACCGTGTGTCATAGTGAAAGCGATCCGTTGTGCAGTGAATGTCATAATTAATCGCTATAGGTGAAGCATTGAGACGTTTGGGATTTCTGATATTTTTATTGTTTTCCAGCGCATTTGCTCAAACTGAGCACGAATGCATGGATTGTCATGGTGAACGTTATTTGATGAAAACCATCAATGATACCACCGAAGTTTCGATGTTTGTCGATCTGAACGTACTCAATCAGTCTGTGCATGCCGAATTCGAATGCAGCTATTGTCATACCGCTACGGAAAACCACCCGGATGGCAGTTCGCTGCCCAGGGCCAACTGCGCTGCCTGCCACGAAGGTTCCCAGGAAGATTATGAAATCAGCATCCATGGAAAGGCATTGTCAGAGGGCTCGCAGGCGGCAGCCTATTGCTCGGACTGTCATGGTTCCCATGATATTTTATACTCAGATAATTCCGAATCCAAAACCTATCATGCAAAACTGGCTTTTACCTGCGGCGAGTGTCATTCACGGCCGGATGTCATCCGCTTATTCGGGCGCAGAGAAATGGATCGTGTACAAACGTATCTAACCAGCGTGCATGGAAAGCTGTTACACGAAGATCCGGAATCGAATGCCGCATCCTGTAATGATTGTCACGGCTATCATGCAATTTTACCGGCAATCAATTCCGATTCCCCGCTCAATGTGCTCAATATCCCGGAAACCTGCGGAAAGTGCCATGATGAAGCACATGAAAACTATGCAAAGAGCACCCACTGGAATTCTTTGAAACGCGGCCATTACGAATCGCCGGTTTGTACCGACTGCCACGGAGAGCATGAAATTGAAAGTCCCGAAAAGAAGGGAGAGCTGGGTAACGGTGCGCTGGCTTCAACGCGTATTTGCGCAGACTGTCACTCCTCTGAAACGATGATGAAGCGCTTCGGGCTCGATCACCGGCGCCTGGAAAGTTATATGCGCAGTTATCACGGACTGGCCGTATTGAAAAACTCTCCTGAAGCAGCCACCTGTACGGGCTGTCATGAGACGCATGCGATCCGCAGCAGCCTGGACTCCCTGTCAAGCGTTCACCCCACTAACCTCCAGGAGACCTGTTCCCGCTGTCATGATAATGTTACGGCCGGCTTTACGCAAATAGATATGCATCCGGTTGATCAGCAGTCCCGGAATCCGATAGCTTATTTTTTCCGCGTTATGTACATCTGGATGATTGTGCTGGTAATCGGCGGCATGTTTGTCCATAATTTAATCATTCTTATTTACTACATTCGCGAGAAGCGTAAGGCGGATAAGTCGACCGTGCGCGTGCAGCGCTTCCAGCCTTTTGAAGTTTATCAGCACATGCTGTTATTCCTTAGCTTTTCGGTTCTTGTTATTACCGGATTTTCATTAAAATTTCCGGATGCCGCCTGGGTGGATGCCCTGGTCTGGCTGGGCATGGATGAAGCGCTACGTTCCGTACTGCATAGGATTGCCGCGGTTGTAATGATAGTTATATCCGTAATACAATTTAGCTATCTGGTTTTTACCAAAAAAGGACGCAAAGATTTAAAGGCGCTTATGCCGACCCGCAGTGATCTGATCCATTTCTGGCAAAATATGCGCTTTCATCTGGGCCTGAGCCGGGAAAAACCGGAATATGGCAAATACGATTATGCAGAAAAAGCAGAATATCTGGCATTAATCTGGGGAACCGTGGTAATGGGGGCAACAGGATTCGTACTATGGTTCCCGGAATTCTTTATCAGCTTTCTGCCATCCTGGTTTTTCGAGACTTCGGAAGTCATCCACTATTACGAAGCCTGGCTGGCTACCCTGGCTATTTTGATCTGGCACTGGTTTTTTGTAATTTATCATCCGGAAAAATACCCGATGAGTACAACATGGATGGATGGCAAAATTACCGAAGAGGAATGGAAACATCATCATGGCCTGGAATATAATGAGCAGCAGGAAAAGAGAGAAGAAAGCGATGAAGACGAGCGATAGCTTGCTGATCATATTAGGAAAATTTATTTAAAAGGGGCTGAATGCCCCTTTTTTTTTCAGAGGGTGGAGGCGATGAAATTTTTCAAGGTTATTATTCCGGCGTTCATCTTGATGACACTGCCGCTTCATGCGGTGGAAAACGATGATTGTCTGTTGTGTCATGAAGATGAAGGATTGACTACCGGGCGCAACGGCCGTGAAATTTCTCTCTTCGTCAATCCTCAAATGCTGGAAAATTCCGTACATACCGGAATGGAGTGTATCACCTGTCACCCTGATGCGGATGTTGAGGAATTTCCTCACCCCGAACGCCTCGAACCGGTTAACTGCGGTATGTGTCACGATGTGATACAGGAAGAATTCGACAGCGGTATTCACGGACAGGCCCTGGCTAATAATCAATTGTATGCCCCCACCTGCTACGAGTGTCACGGAAAGCATACCATTGTTTCAACGGAAAATCCGGAATCACCTTCCTATAAAATGAATGTGCCCTTTCTGTGCGGCAAATGTCACCGCGAAGGTGCGCCGGTTGCGCGCGTGTATGATATCCATGAACATAACATTCTCGACAATTACAGCCAGAGTATCCATGGCGAGGGATTATTTAAAAAAGGACTCATCGTAACCGCGGCTTGTGCCGATTGCCATGGCGCACATAAAGTTCTGCCACATACAAATCCGGCCTCAAGCACATCGCCGGCAAACATCGCTGCCACCTGTAAGGCATGTCATTCAAGGATTGAAGATGTGCATACGGAGGTCATCGAAGGGGAAAAGTGGCGCGAAGATCCCGGGTCGATACCGACCTGTACCGATTGTCATGTGCCCCATAAAGCGCGCAAAGCGACTATTGCACTCAGCCTTTCGGATCGATCCTGCCTTAAATGTCATGAGCAGCCCGATGTCCATAAAATGGTTGATGGCGAAAAAGTGTCGATGTTTGTCGATACGGATAAACTGGATAACTCCGCCCATGAAGAGATCACTTGTGTAAAATGTCATTCCGATGTCAATGCCCGCCTGCACCGGCCCTGCGCCACGGCCCAAAAAGTGGACTGCAGCGGTTGTCATATCGATGTTGGCGAACAGTACAAGGTCAGCGGACATGGAAACGCGGTTGAGGCCGGTATTGAGGAAGCCCCGCAGTGCGTGGATTGTCATGGCACACATGAAATTTTATCACGGCGGTTTGAGGCGGCGCCGACTTTCCGGGCAAATATTCCGAAATTGTGCGGCGATTGTCATAGCGGTGATAAGGAAATTGTGGCTATGCAGGGGCTTTCCGAACAAAATGCGCTGGCCGACTACTCGCAGAGTGTGCATGGGCGCAAAATCACCGAGCAGGGATTATTGCCCAGTGCCGTGTGCTCCGATTGCCACAGTGCGCACCTGGCCCTGAAACACGAGGATCCCCGGTCATCGGTAAATCCGGACAATATACCTGCAACCTGTTCGACCTGTCATCGGGGTATTTATAATGATTTCATAAACAGCGATCATTTTAGTACAAGTAAAGCACCGGAGAAAAATTTTCCCACCTGTTCAACCTGCCATTCTTCCCATACGATTCATGAGGTCGATCGTGATGCTTTCATGACCGAGGTTACATTACAGTGTGGCTCCTGTCATGGAAATCTGGCTGAAACCTATCTGGAAACAATGCACGGCAAGGCATATCAGTTGGGTTACCTGCAAAGCGCAAAATGTTCGGATTGTCATACGGCGCATAAGATACTAAGCGCTGAAAATCTCAATTCCAGCATCGGATTGAACCATATTGTCGAAACCTGCCGGCAGTGCCATGAGGATGCAAATCAACGATTTACCGGATACCTAACTCATGCCACGCACCATGATGAAGATAAATATCCCATTCTCTATTATACCTACTGGGCTATGACGGGACTGCTGATCGGCGTGTTCAGCTTTTTCGGGCTGCATACGCTTTTATGGCTGCCGCGCTCATTTCGTCATCTGCGGGAACGCAAAAAACTCGAGAAAGAACATAAAGGGCGCTATTACATCCGCCGCTTTGAAGTATCTCACCGTATTACCCATTTGTTTGTCATTCTGAGCTTTATGTCGCTGGCTTTAACCGGGATGATGCTCAAATTCTCAGGGATGCCCTGGGCAGGATACCTTTCGGAACTGATCGGCGGTGTGCGTGTTGCCGGACTGATTCATCGTTTCGCCGCGATAATCACCTTCGGCTATTTCTTTTCGCATATTGTACTGATGCTGATGAGAAAAAAGGAACGGCGACTCGGTGTAAAGGAGTTTTTGTTCGGACCCAACTCGATGATGTTCAACTTAAAAGATTTAAAGGATTTCTGGGGAACGATTAAATGGTTTTTGGGTCTGGGCCCGCGTCCCGACTACGGTCGCTGGACCTACTGGGAAAAGTTTGATTATTTTGCCGTTTTCTGGGGTGTGGCGGTAATTGGTTTGTCCGGACTGATGCTCTGGTTTCCGGAGTTTTTTACAAGATTTTTTCCAGGGTGGCTGATCAATGTAGCTACGATTATCCACAGTGATGAAGCGCTGCTGGCCGTTGGATTTATTTTTACGGTACATTTCTTCAACACCCATTTACGGCCGGAAGCATTTCCCATGGACAAGGTAATTTTCACCGGACTGGTTCCTCTGGAAGCATATAAAAAAGATCGTCCCCATGAGTATGAACGACTTAAGGAATCCGGTAAACTGAAAAAGCGCGTTGTTAAAGATTATGTATCTACAAAATTCGACAGGATGGTTTCCATATTTGGCTATCTGTTTCTGGCGCTTGGTGTGCTGCTGATCGTCCTCATCATCTACTCGGTGCTTTTTGGTTATCAGTAAGAATTGACTGATTTGCCCTGCAGTTGCAGTCCGGGGCATATTTTTAGGTTCTATGTCGTTTTGTGTGGGTATTATACATCATACGCAGCAGTATAAAACAGCGGCGATATGTTCAGGGATTTATTCCGCCTGCGCGGAACGCCTTTGGCGGATGTTTGGGGATATTGGCAAAAAAAGCATAGCCACTAATGACAAGGTCACAGGTGACAAAGTCACAAGTAACAAGGTCACAGGTAACAAGGTCACAAGAACACCAAATCACGAAA
>CAYXRA010000067.1:0-22215 GCA_964467525.1 uncultured Calditrichaceae bacterium | reverse complement strand
GGCGCAAGCCACCTGCCACAGGCACCCCTTTGGGGCCTTTGGGGCAATCCCGCCCTGGCGGGAGTGTTAGAAGAACCCTCTCCCCAACCCCTCCCCCGATTCATCGGGGGAGGGGCGAAGGGGTGGGGGGTGCGTTTGCAAAATCATGAATGCTTCATTGAATTTCTTAATGTATTCGTTCAAAGGAAACAATGCAAACCTGAATATCGCATGAATAAATAAATATCACGGTATTACGGCCCATAGATTTTAGCAATTTATCCCTGCCGGGCCTGCATGCCGAAATAGGCGTCGATGCCTGCGCCAAGGGCGGGCGCTTCCCGCAATTGGGATGTGATGATAATTTTATTCAGATCATTATACTGCATCTTTGCCTTGCCTTCGAGCACCTGGGCGGATTGAATCATTTCATGTAATTTTTCCAGCACCGGTTCTTTCAGCACACGGCTGCCGGCCGGCGAATCGAATAATTCACCGAGTCGCTGACCAATGATGATCCGGTCGAATAAATATCCTTTAAACTCATGATCCGGGTGCGGCAGCGGACGATTGGGATTTACAAATGTGAACAATTGTTGCCAGCCGGCGAAAAGGGTGGTAATCCGTTCGTAGAGCAACAGCGTCAGATTTTTAACAACCAGCTCAAATGCGGCGATGGCATTAGCATCGCCATCATCCGCTTTTGTTGCAATCTGCAAGGGATAAATGTTATCCGCATTTAACCGGGCGATATCGTTCCCCGTGGTATCGGCATAAATACTTTGAATACCGCCGGCGGAGGCAAAGCGTTCCAGGGAACGACCGTCTTCGCTTTTCATTTCCCAGCTCTTGGCCATCCAGGGTTTCGCCTCATCGAAGGGCACCAGTTTATTGTCAAGTTTCATGGCATCGGCGACACCGGTCCCGCCGCCCAAATAGTAGGCGTTGGTCACATCCTTGAACAGACCTGCTTTGGAATAATTCTCACCGATACCGCAATAGTCGGCATCACTGCCCAGATGCTGTATCGGTGATACCAGCTCAATTTGCTTCACCTGCAGGCGCTTTTCCAAAAGATCGGAATAATTGATCATCCGCGGTCCGTTGGCCACAACCGATATGCCGCGCTTATCGTCCGTTTTTAATCCGGGCATACCGATACCCACGACGATGCGATTGGATCCGGATTTTTCAACAATGCTTTCGATAACCTGAGCGCAGGCTTCCACGTAGACTGTTTCCTGCTGCTTTTCATCAGCAGTAGGATCGATCGTCCCTTTTTCCCGCGCTTTTAGCTGCACCGGTACTTCTATTGGTTTAAAATCCGCTATAAATCCGGGGATTTCACGATATGATTTTTGTGCATTGAGACTGCCCAGCGAAAAGGAGCCCTCCTGATTCAGCAAAACCTGCCAGCCGCTCACTTTTGTCGCGCCGCCGTCGATGCCCAATAAAACGAAATCTGTTTTCATATTTTTACCTGATTCTTTAAATTCGCATTTCAGTTCAGATATTTGCGCATTTGTTTTCAGACTTTTTTATTTTTAACCTTTATTCAGCCTGATACGCCGCTTAACGGCCTCTGCGCGCATATAATCTTTGGCTTCGTCGTTTCGGTCGATGGTAACCTGATCAATGCTGTGATCGGTGCCGCCGGAATGACGTACGACCTCATAGATTGCATCCCATACGCGGCCTATCCGATGCTGCTCGCTGATCTGCAGGACCATATGATAATCTTCGCCATAGTTGCGGCAGAAAGGTTCTTCATTGACACTGAAACCGATGTTTTTAATTAACCGGATGGGAATGGAACGTGGGGCGCCGGCGCCGTTAATGCGCAGCAGATTATTACGGCCGTTTTCCTCGGTCCACTCATCATGGGTAACCACGGGCAGGTCCTCCATCCGGTTGTAATCGCCGTTTGCTTCAAGCTGCCATACTTCATAAGAACCGATCACCATGCCGATTTTAGGATCGCTTTCGTAAACCTGCAGTATTTTTTCAACGGCATCCGGTTTCAGACGATCATCGGAATCGAGCTGCACGTAGTAAGCGCCGCGGGCATGATGCGCGCCCATATTCAGGCACAGACCTAAATTATTGATATCATAAACAAGCAGTTGCACCCGCGGTTTGTCCGCATTGTATTTATCGCCGCCGCTCATATAACGCTTCACTTCCTTAACCGTCGGATCATCCGGTCCGCCGTTAACCACGACGATAACTTCCACCTCCTGCACCGTTTGCGCCTGAACGCTTTCGATAGCAACGCCGATGAACTCCGGCCGGTCGTTAACCGGAATGATGACCGATGCCTTCAGTTCCGCATTCTTTTCAAAATCGGGCAACGGTTTATAATGGGCGCCGGGCGCGAGATAGGCGTTAATTTGTTTCAGGTGATTGGTGATCACGTCTTCCGCTTCCACCTGAACCTCTTTGCCCGCTTTCAGGTAATCGAAAACGTCGTGCGCTTTACTGGTGCTGATTACCCGGTAAAGCGATCCGGCATAGCGGTTTGCCACATGCAGCAGTTCGCTCTTTTGTGAAAATTTGAGCCTTAAATCGTACCAGGTGTTAAATTTTACATCCTCATCGGCATAACCGAATTGCTGCAGGATTTCTTTTTTCATGAAATAGACGCGGCCATAGTCCTGATTATCGCGCAAGCGGCCGATATGATGTTTCAGTAAATGAATTTCTTTTGTCGCGTTATTTTCAACCAGTTCATAATCCGCGTAAATAAAGCCGCAATTGTCGTGGTGATTCATGGTTAAAAGAAACAGATCTACCGCGCCCTGTTTTAAACTGATTTCACAATCGTGATTATCCATGTAAAGAATGAAGGGGGCGGCGGCTTTTTTAAATGCGGGATTCAGCTTGCCGGCGATGGATTCCGCCTTTGTTTCAACAAAATGAACGGGCAGGGAGGCATCGTTCATTTGTTTGATTTGCCCGCTGTTTGATTCGGAAATTGCTTCGCTGATGATAATGACCTCCAGCTCGAGATTGGTCTGGGCAAAAATTGATCTCAGCCCGGTATATAATTGTTCATCATCAGAATGAAATAATATGACACTCACTTTTGGATCAGCCATTGAATGCTCCTGAAGTTAAATACGTAATTTTTGGACCGGATGCATTTGTATGAATACGAAATGAGGATTATCCCGCATCATACCAAGCATCGGGTTTTTTTTATTAATACATTAAATATTTTTCTCTGGTTTTCAGAAATTGATTCAGCTCCGGCTGCCACTTCGCTTCCATCTCCGGAACAGGAATGTTGGCCTGCAGGGCATTTTTTATCCAATCGGTCCCCATAACTTTGTTAAACATACCTATGCGGTCCTGGCGGGCGAATATATTTTTATCGGGGTAAAGCCGCATTACCGTCTGCATAATATGCAAACCGGTGGTATATAATCTGAAGGAACCAAAGTCGGTAATGTGCAACTGCACGCCCTGACAAATTTCACCTTCATAGGAAGCATAGAACGGTTTGTAATAAATCGGCCTGAAGATGACGCCCTCCGGATTTAATGCGTTCAGCGCTTCGGCGAGCTCGTAGCCATTGATCCACGGTGCACCGACCAGCTCGAAGGGGGATGTGTAGCCGACGCCTTCGGAAAGCAGGCGCAGTTCACCGAAAGTACCGGTTGTACAATAAAAGAATACGGTTTCCCAGTGCGGGATATGCGGTGATGTCGGTACCCAGGGTAAGCCCGTATCGCCCCAGTTCATTTCCCGTTTCCAGTTGCGCAGGGGAATGACGCTTAGCTCGCAGTTAATGCCGAATTCATTGTTGAATAATTTAGCCAGCTCGCCGATGGTCATGCCGTGCCTGTAGGCGATCGGATACATGCCGACAAAGGATGAGTATTCTTCTTCAAGAATGTTTCCCTCAACGGATACACCGTTCACCGGGTTGGGCCGGTCGAGAATAATGACTTCTTTGTTGTACTCTGCAGCCGCCTCCATTACTTTGGCCATGGTGTAAACATAGGTGTAGCTGCGCGAACCGATGTCCTGAATATCGACGATCAGTACATCGACTATGTCCAGCATTGCCTCAGTGGGCTTGCGGTATTTTCCGTACAGACTATAAACAGGCAGACCGGTATGCGGATCGATTTCATCAGCCACTTTTTCACCGCCGTAAATGGCGCCGCGGATACCGTGTTCCGGCCCGTACAGGGCGGTAAGATTGATCTGATCATGAGCGGCAAAAATATCGGCGGTGCTTTCCAGCTTGCTGTTTACACCGCTGGGATTGGTTACCAGTCCCACCCGTTTGTCTTTAACCAGGTGCAAAAAGTTTTGCAGAAAATTTTCATTACCGAGAATTACTTTTTCTTCCTGATAAACGGGTTTTTCTTTTGTTAATTTTGGAGAGCAACTGAGCAGCAATCCACTAAATAAAATGGACAATGTTGTCAGAGAAAGGAAAGTAACGGTAGCTTTTGTTTTTTTCATATCCGTTCAACCTTTATGATTTTATTAATTAAGTGAAAAGTTAATTAACTTTCTGAACAAACGTTTTTAAAAATAATAAGAACTTAACAGAAAAACAAAAAGAAAATATGCTGATATTAATCCAGGTATCTAAGGGAAGTGCGGATGGTTGAATTCCGACAATGAACGTATCCGTCGGCGACATTCAGGTTTCGGTAAATAGGGAATTAACGCATTGTCGCTCCGGTATCCATCATAAGGAATAATACACTATACGCTGATTTTGTTGCATAAAGAATTCTCATTTCCCTGAGCGGAACGAATCGGAAATAATATCTATGCCTCTGATTAGGCGTCAGACTGGATTTTCGGGCTGGTTTCCGCTTCTTTTATGATCGAAAAATTAGTCCAGTTTTTTAATCAGTTTCCAGTCATATTTGCCCTGACCGACATAGGAGTATGTTACCGAATCCATCAGTTTGGTAACGATTGAAATGCCCAAACCGTGGTCCTTGAGTTTTTCCAGTTTTTTTTGCCTGTTGTTTTTATCCTCCAGCGGTTCGAATGAAAAGGCCAGGGTAAAAGGGTCTACAATTGTGAAGAAAACGCTGCCGTCAAGCACATCTCTGATTTTATACTTGCGGCCGACGATTTCCTTCGGGTAGGGCGGATAGCTATTTTCCGCCTTGAAACCCGGGCCGTAATCGTAGATTGAAATGGTAAAATACTTGGTGCTTAGCTCAAACTGAAAACGGACAATTTCATTCTGTGCAGCCGTATCGGAATGTTCGACGATATTGATGAATACCTCATTCATCACGGTGCGCAGTCGCGGTTTGAATTCGTCATTTTGCGTAACATTGAGATAGGAGGATACCAGATCGGTAACATCCTCCACTAATTTCGTGTATTCCAGCTTGCAGGGTACATGGAACCGAATAAGATCGTGCATAATGCTGCCCTAATATATATTAAACTTCAATTGGAAGTCTGATAATAAATCGCATCCATTTGTCAGATTCTGATTCCGCGGTGATCGATCCCTTATGCAGTTCGATAATGTTTTTTACGGCATAAAGTCCGATTCCGACATTGGCCTTATCCGATTGATTATGAAAACGGGAAAATTTATCGAAAATCTTTTCAAGCTTATCCTGATCCAGACCGGATCCTTCATTGAATACCACAATATTAAGATAATTGTCGCTTTTACTGAATTCAATTTTTATTTGGCTGTTCTTTGAACCGTACTGAATGGCGTTCTGAATGAGATTTCTGAATACAAGCTGAAAGAAATGCGCATCGCCAAAATACAGGTTCTTCTTTTCATCGGAAACGATGTTTACCCGCATCGATTTTTTCTGCAGACGTATTTCCAGTTCGCTGATAACCGGATTAAGGGCATCTTCCACGAGATCGAAAATTTTACGGTCGACATCCAGAATGCCCTGTTCGATCAGCGACATGCTGAACAGCGTCTCCACCGTTCCGAATAAATTACGGGTCAGCCGGTCGATATTATTACTGATCTCGGCCAGTGACTGATAATTACCGTCAAGCAGTTTCTTTTTAATAATACGGTTATAACCGTAAATTGAAGTGAGTGAGTTTTTAAACTCATGCGTAATTACGCTCAGCAAATCGCGATAGTTTGAGTTCACCTGCCGCAGATTGGACTGAACGTCGGCGTTGTCTTTAATTAACGCGGCCTGCGTTCCGAAAAGAATTAATGATTTTACTTTTTCTTTGGTTTCCTTATCCAACTGATCCAGTTTCGTAATACTTAAATCGACCGCGGGGATTTCCTGCAGATGTATCAGGTATTCGTCAAGAATATCCAGCAGTAATTTCTTTGGCTGCGGTTCGCTTTTTATGAGTTCAAGACCTTTGGCGAAGAGATTCCTGTAGTGCTCGAGGTCCAGGTTAATATTACCCAGATATTTCAGTTCCAGTTCTTTGAGTTCCTCTTCTGTCATGATAATCACCCGCTAATAATTATTTCAGGAACGTCTTATTTTTTATAAAACGTGAATGAAATTAAGTTAACTGTTTAATTATTAAGATATTTCGGTAGTTTTTGAAATTTAATTAGCGGAAATCGAAAAAAAATGCTTTTTGTAGTGCAAGGTGAAGGTGAATTGTGCATCTTTTACAGGGTTTACCAACCTCAATATTTCCTGAAGTCGGGGTCGGTATCCCTATCGGAATCGGTATCGGAAAACAACAACAACCAATCCGACGCTGTTAACGATTCTGATGCGAAGCAACTATCGCTGTAACAAACTGCGCAGGTAGGATTCGCTTTTTGCGCCAAGGTTGAACCGGACGATTTTTTCATTTTCCACAAGCACGGTTGCCGGCGTGCCCATCACGCCGAAAGCCCGGCCGGTTTCCAAATCCTGAGACAGATTTACTTTTCTGACATTGTTAAATTCTTTGCTCAGTTTATCCACGACTGGTGTCATCGGTTTGCAGGCCGCGCAACTGTTGGTATAAAAATAGACCAATAATTTTTTATTGGATGCAATATCCCGGCCTATTGGACCTGTGAGTCCCTCAACCGGTTTTCCTTTTTTCAGGAAGGTTGTCAGCCGCATATAAAGCTGCATGAGTATCAGGATGCCGATAAATACAGCAATGATATATATTAGGTTATCCATGCTTTTTTTACTTTTCCTTGCTTTTTTTGCTGTCCCAGCCTAACAGCAATCCTGCCCCAAGTCCGTAGCCGGTCATAAGAAAGGGATTACCCGAAAGCGGACAACTGTTTCCCATGCACCCGATGAAGTAGTAGTAAGCAAATCCCGCTCCGGCCCCGATGATTGAAAACAGGGCCAGTTTTAGCCATTTTATTTGTAACAATCCGATCACTCCTTATATTATGCTTTTTGATAAACCAGTAAAGGTAACTCATTTTATTTTGATTCTATTTCCCGGGCAATATCATTTAGCCGCGTGAGTATTTCATCCATATTATCCAATCCCTTTTCGCGCATTTTTTCATCGAGTGTGCCCCAGACCGGCTCGCCGCAAAGCATACACTGAATACCCATCTCCTGCATCGGCCCGATCGTTTCGGGGTATTTTTCAATGATTTCCTCGATTTCCATTTTTTCGGTGATGTATTCAAACTTCGCCAAATATCCGGTCCCTCTAATCGTTTAACGCCATAAGTTCAAAGCTGCGGCCTGTTAATTTAATTTCAGGCTGCATTCTTTAATTAGATGGCTGGCATTCAGATAAGGGTCATCAATTTTTAATTTTTTTAAGATTTGCGGCGGGGCAAGACGAAAGTACAAGGCTGATTTCACTGACGTCACATTTTCAGGCATTTGATAGGATAGCATTCGCTGTTCGCCGGCTTTGAGGCGGGTATCTGATTTTACCTCGCTGGCACGCCAGGGCGGCACCGGGGCGTTGCCGGCTTCATCGGAGAATATGCGTACGAATGCCGCCTGTTTATCCTCGGCAACAGGATCACTTTTCCAGTTCTGATACACCAGTTTTCCGGAATCGTCAAATCCCATAACTTTCAGCACAACAGAGCGCAGCGGGGAACCCGTTGGATACGCATGGGGCGTGTCTGAATTATCAATGGCAATCTCTACCATTTTGTCTTTCGCTGCCATGGTCAGTTTCAGCGTGCCTTTCAGAAAGCCTTCGGTATGGGGGCCGCTAAAATGGTGGCTGTGGACGGAGTCGGGTTCGCTCGCGGATGAACGCAGTCCTTTTTTTAGGGGCATGTGACAGCGGTTGCAGGCGCCTTTTTCACCCGCATAGCCTTCATATTCAACGGCGGTGATACAAATATGGGTGCCTTTGGGATTGGTAAAATCGGCGTGACATTTGAAGCATAATGCTTCCCTCTCAAAATGCGGACGGGCTTCGATTACATGATAATCTGATTTATTATTCGAGCGTGCGCTGTATTTTGTTGATGAAAACCGGGCTGGTTTATCAACATTTTCAATCGAATGACAGTAAACGCAATCGACCGCTCTGCCTGTATCGTCCTCTGATATCAGTTTGTTATCCTGAATCTGACTGTAGGGATAATGACAGCGATTGCATAATTTTTCACTTTTGCCCCTGGTCTCTTCACTGGCCCAGGCGCGCATGCCCTGGTAAAGCGGATCGGCTTCCGCGGTTGATCTGGCATGCATGGATTGCTGCCAGTCATCGTAGATTGCTTCGTGACAAACGGCGCAATCCGCGCTTGATTCCAACTTGTAATCCTGCGCCGCAAGCATCATTGCTGCAAAAAATACAAGAAAAATGACAGTAATGATTTTCATCTTGAAACCTCACTTTTTGGGAAATTAAAGGCAAACATGTGAATTTATTTAACTCTATTTTCCGGATGCGTAACACTCATTTAAATTAACCGTGCTCATGTGTGTGGTAATCCTGTATGGATTGACTGTTGAGATGTTCTTAAATGACAACGCATCTGACATATATGGTTACTCTTCCTGTTCCTTAAGTTTTTTCTGAAACCGTTTCCAGGTCAAAATGCCGCCACGCAGATTAATTGCCCTGAAGCCTTTTTCCATCAGCGTAGCAGCGGCGGAATAACTGCGTACCCCGCTGCGACAGTAAACGACAATTTCACGATCTTTGTAGGCATTAAGTGTGTCGGTACCTGCCTTTAGCCGGGACATGGGCACATGCACTGCACCTTCGAGGTGACCAAGGGGGCCTTCCAATTCTTCTTTGGTGCGCACGTCGAGCAACACCGGTTTGGGATCAGTTTTCAGTTTTTCATACAATTCTTCCACGGAAATGGACTGTATTTTTTTATCCCCTTCGTCGGAAAACGGGAACAAATAAAATGCAATGAATAAAACGATCACAAGAATAATTATGAATACATAAATGGTTTTCATAAAATCAGATTGCCTCCTCACTTTTCAATACAGATTATTTTAAATATAATTGTTTTGGGCATGTCGGCAAAATTAATAAAAAAAGGGACGATGGCTCAAGGTTGATTTATGCAGAGGAAGTTGAGGCGCATAATCCGTTAAGCCATCATTCCCAGTATTAGATTAAGCTATTTTACTGAATTGAATTTTATCTTCTTTGTAATCGATACGGATTTTCGATCCCGGTTGTATCGTTCCGGCGATCATCTCCCTGGCAATTTCGTTAACCACTTCTTTTTGCAGCAACCGTTTCAGCGGACGTGCGCCAAATACAGGATCGTAGCCAGCCTGAGCCAGATGATTCACCGCCGCTTCCGATAAATCCGTATCAATTTTATGTCCGGATATCATTTTGCGCAGCCGGTCAAACTGCAGCTGAACAATTTTCTTAATATGATCGCGGGACAGCGGACGGAATACGATGATATCATCGATCCGGTTGAGAAACTCCGGCCGTAGATTTTGTTTCAACACTTCCATTACATTTTTTCTGATATCATCATAAAGCATATCGGAGTCTGTTTCATTGAACTTTTCCGCACGTTCGCGGATATACTGGGCGCCCAGGTTTGACGTCATGATGACGATGGTATTGGTAAAATTAACCGTGCGTCCTTTATTATCAGTCAAACGACCGTCATCGAGCACCTGCAGTAAAATGTTAAAAACCTCCGGATGGGCTTTTTCTATTTCATCCAACAAAATTACCGAATAGGGCTTCCGGCGCACCTGTTCGGTGAGCTGTCCGCCTTCCTCATAGCCCACATATCCGGGCGGCGATCCGATCAGTCGCGAAACAGAATGACGTTCCATGTATTCGGACATATCGATGCGGATCATCGCCGATTCATCGTCAAACAGGAACTCGGCCAGAGCGCGGGCCAGCTCGGTTTTACCGACGCCGGTCGAACCTAAAAAGATAAACGAACCTACCGGCCGCTGCTGATCGCTCAATCCGGCGCGCGAACGTCTGACCGCGTCGGAAACCGCGGCGATGGCTTCATCCTGACCGACCACGCGCATGCGGATCGCGTCGTCCATTTTCAATAGTTTTTCTTTTTCACTTTCCAGCATCCGCTGCAAAGGAATGCCCGTCCAGCGCGAAACAATCTCGGCGATTTCCTCATCTTCGATTTCTTCCTTCAGCATTTTGCGTTCTTTCTGTAGCTCGGCCAGCCGCTTGTTGGCCTGGTCGAGTTCTTTTTCGGCCTGGGGGATCATGCCGTATCTGATTTCCGCTACACGATCGAGTTTGCTTTCGCGTTCGCTCTTTTCCATCTCAATTTTATAATCTTCAATTTTGGTTTTTAAATTGCGAATCGTCTGTATAACATCCTTTTCAGCCTGCCAGTGGGTTTTTAACTCATCTGACTTTTCCTTTAAATTAGCAATTTCCTTTTTAACATTTTCCAGTCGCTCCCGGGAAACTTTGTCCCGCTCTTTTTTCAGGGCCATCGCTTCAATTTCGAGCTGCTTTATCCGCCGTTCGATATCATCCAGCTCTTCGGGCATGGAATCAATTTCGATGCGCAGCTTGGATGCCGCCTCATCAATCAGATCGATGGCCTTGTCCGGCAGAAAGCGGTCGGATATGTACCTGTGCGAAAGGGTCGCCGCGGCGATAATTGCCGAATCCTGAATACGCACGCCGTGGTGCACCTCGTATTTTTCCTTGAGTCCGCGCAGGATGGAAATGGTATCTTCAACCGTCGGTTCATCGATCAGCACCGGCTGAAAGCGGCGTTCCAGGGCGGCGTCTTTTTCGATGTGCTTGCGGTATTCGTCCAGCGTGGTCGCACCGACGGCATGCAGTTCACCGCGGGCCAGCGCCGGTTTGATCATATTTGAAGCGTCCATGGCGCCTTCGGCCGCGCCGGCGCCTACAAGCGTGTGCATTTCATCGATGAAAAGAATAATTCTGCCTTCGGCGGAAATCACTTCCTTCAGAACCGCCTTCAGCCGTTCCTCAAACTCGCCGCGAAATTTAGCACCGGCGATTAAGGCGCCGATATCCAGTGCCACTACCTTTTTGTTTTTTAAATTTTCCGGAATGTCGCCACTGACAATCCGGTGGGCGATGCCTTCGACTACGGCCGTTTTACCAACGCCGGGTTCGCCGATCAGCACCGGATTATTTTTTGTGCGTCGCGACAGCACCTGCAAAACACGGCGGATTTCCTCATCGCGACCGATGACAGGATCGAGCTTCCCCTGACGGGCCAAACTTGTCAAATCACGACCATACCGTTCAAGGGCCTGGTATTTATCTTCGGGATTCTGATCGGTGATACGCTGGTTGCCGCGAATGTCGCGTAATGCCTTCATAATCATATCTTTGCTTAATCCGTAACTATGCAGAATCTCCGAGGCCTTGCCGTGTTTCTCGTCGCTGATGGCAATTAAAAGATGTTCGCTGCTGACGAATTCATCCTTTAATGATTTGGCCTCTTTGAAAGCTTCATTGAATAATTGATTTGTGCGCTGGCTTAAATAAACCTGTCCGCCACCGCCACTAACTTTAGGCAGATCGCGGATTGTCGCTTCGGTTTTGGATTGAAGCTGATCAAGCGGTATTCCGAATTTCTTAACGATGGAAGCTGAAACGCCCTCGTCATCGGCGAGCAGCGTATGCAGCAGGTGTTCGGGTTCGATTTGCTGCTGCCCGTATTCCGATGCCAATTGCTGGGCCTTGGCCACGGCTTCCTGGGCTTTGATTGTAAATTTATCAAATGTCATTTTCAATTTCTCCTTTATTTCATTTCATCGGATGATTTCATAATCCGGTGAATTTTATTTAATTTTTTTGATTTTGGTCTGAGCCAATTTTGATAAAAATTTGTTTATAAGATGTGCAATTAGAATGCCAATCGGAATGTGTAAGACAAATTGCCTGAAAATGCGGATAAAAGCTTTCGGATAGCTTAATTTAGGCAGGTTAAGTTTAGCAGTCTGTCAGAATGACTTATTGCTGGTTTTCTTTTTCCTCGTCGCTGAGACCCTTTTTAAAATCCTTTATACTGGAACCCAGACTTTTTGCCAGGTCCGGTATGCGTTTGGCGCCGAATAAAATCAATATGATTGCCAGAATAATTAAAATTTCCGTAAGTCCAAAATGCATTGTTTATCCTTAAGTGATTAAATTTATAACTGATCAAAATTAGTAAGGAGATTTGTCCACTGCAAATTAAAATATAAATAACAAAAGCAGGCCCGCAGACCTGCTTTTTTCGGGGGAATGAGAGATGCCTTGAAAATGCATTTCGTTTATTTAACGTCGATTTTAATTTCCTTGGCTTTTTTAGCTTCGGCTTTTGGTAAAGTTACCGTCAGTATACCGTTTTCAAACGATGCCTTGATTTTGTCGGACTGAATCAGATCATCAATATTAAAAGTTCTGCAGAACTTGCCGTGCTGACGTTCAAAGCGGTGGAAGTTGCCTTCGTCTTCCTTCTTTTCAATTTTCTTCTCGCCGCTTATACTGAGGTTGCCGTCCTGAAATGTGATTTTCACGCTGTCTTTATCCATGCCCGGCAGCTCGGCAGTCACAATGTAGTCCTTGTCACTTTCCTCAAGATTAACACGGGGATTGATTTTACCCATCGATTCAACATCTTCTTCACTGCCAAATACTTCGTCATATAATCTGGCCAGATCATTTCTGAGGTGTACCATCGGGCGCTGAGGTATTCTCCTGAAATAAACCATTTTAATTCTCCTTTTGATAGTTTAATTTAATCTGTTGCCCTGAATTAATACAATCCCTGTGCCAATGATTTTGCTTGATTTTGTAACTATAGAATTTACAGTATATTAAGATCAATTTTAAGCTCAAAGTGAAACTTTAATTAGCGGAGTAAATTTATTGCTGGCAGAGATGTCTGCCAGATGTACAGTAGTATGTCGCGGAAGTATTTTTAAACGTCCGGATTGGTGAAGTTATGCCGGGCGGTTGGTTTCCGTGAAATCCGCCGGGAATAAAGCTTTCGTTTGGGAAATAGTGCGGTTCAATTTGTCAGTTAAGTATTTGTCCCAAATTTTTAAAATAGCGGATTTGGGCACTTTTGGAAGCGTACTTTTTATTTGCCCTGGGAACAATAATTTGTTTAAAGCCAAGTTTTTCCGCTTCGCTGATTCTTTCCTGCGTATAGCTGGCGGTGCGTAATTCACCGCTCAGACCGACCTCGCCGATGTAAACGATATCCGCATCCAGGGCACGGTTATCCATACTGGATACGAGCGCCATGCAAATACCCAGGTCGGCAGCCGGTTCATCGATGCGCAACCCGGCCGCGGTTTTAATGAACACATCGTGGAATCCGAACGGTTTTCTGAATTTCTTTTCCAGGACGGCCAGCAGCAGATTCATCCTGCGATGTCCGATACCGGTGGCGGTGCGCTGCGGCATGCCGAATTGTGTTTTTGCCACCAGAGCCTGCACTTCCACGAGAATCGGCCGGTTACCCTCGATCACCGCAACAACGGCGCTGCCTTCACGATCCTCAGGAGAAGCGCTTAAAAATATTTCGGATGGATTTTTTACGGCGGTCAGGCCGGCCCGTCCCATCTGGAAGAGGGCAATTTCATTTACCGCGCCGAAGCGGTTCTTGGTGGCACGTAAAATGCGGATATCCGCTTTGTTTTCACCTTCAAAGTAGAGTACGGTATCGACAATATGCTCCAGAATTTTTGGTCCGGCAATCGCCCCCTCTTTCGTTACATGTCCGACCAGAAATACCGAAGTATGCGTTTGTTTAGCCATTTGCACCAACTGCGCCGTACAAAAGCGCAGCTGACTGCTATAGCCGGGGATACCGTCGAGTCGTTCGCTGGCCAGAGTCTGCACCGAATCAATGATAACCAGAGCCGGCTGATTTTTTTCAAGGGTGGCAATCAGTTTTTCCAGATTGGTTTCGTTGAGAAAATAAATATCGCCGGCGCTGATATTCAGCCGTTTCGCACGCTGCTGAATCTGACTGAGCGACTCTTCTCCTGAAACATAGATTTTTTTTCCGATGCGTTTATCATTTATTTTATCGAGCATCTGCAGCATCAGGGTGGATTTTCCGATACCGGGATCGCCGCCGATCATGACCACCGAACCCGGAACGTTGCCTCCACCCAAAACCGTATCCAGTTCGGAAATTCCCGTTGACAGTCTTTCTTCTTCATCAGGACTTGTTTCGAGCAGGGGCACGATTTCAACCGGTGATGAAGACACCGCCTGGCTTTTTCCTGATTTTTTTTCGATGATCTGTTCTTCCAGGCTGTCCCAACTGGCGCATTCCGGACATTTTCCCAGCCAGCGCAATGACTGATAGCCGCAGGTTTTGCAAATGAATACGGATTTTACAGATTTTGACATGGTGCTCAGGCCTTCATTGAATTATAAACAATTTTTAAACAACAGGCGATGATTTTTACATGATTTAATTTCTAACAGGCAATGCTTCAAATGCTTTTCCAGGCTCAGGATTCCATCGGCGTTAGCGCGATTATTGCATTGAATATATTGACGGAATTTCAAATGATGCAAATGTAATTTGATATATTTAATTTTATGCATTTTGATAACAGGTTGAGGAGTAAAAATTGCGATTCAATTTGAAAGACAACTGAAATCATTGAATGATTGTATCAAAATACCGCATTCAAATATTTAAGCAGACCGTGTTTACTGGAAGGATCAAGACAAATCATTTTTCCGGAATTTGCACAATAAACTTTTTTATCTCATCACTAATCCATATATTTTAAATGATGTTGATCTGTTTGAAGCATAAGCGGGTATACACCGAAAATAATGCAAACATCATATAAATTTGATTAAAAGGGTATCATTATGGCAGATGTGGTTGATTATAAAATTTTCGGAGATGATATGCAGACCGTGGAAGTCGGGCTCGATCCCGGTGAAGGGATTCGCGCCGAGGCCGGGGCAATGATGTACATGGAAGAAGGCATCGAAATGCAAACGTCCACCGGCGGCGGCATGTTCAAAGGATTCAAACGCATGCTTAGCGGTGAAACCTTTTTTATTACTACTTTTTTGCATCATGGTCGCGGAAAAGGTCACGTTGCTTTTGGCGCGCCGTATCCGGGAAAAATAATCCCCGTTGATTTAAAGCAGTTTGGCGGTACCTTTTTTTGTCAGAAAGATGCCTTTCTCTGCGCGGCATCCGGCGTTGATATCGATATCGCTTTTACCAGGCGTCTGGGCAGCGGTTTGTTCGGCGGCGAGGGATTTATTTTACAGCGATTGAGCGGCGATGGCATGGCCTTCGTCCATGCCGGCGGAACTATCATCAAAAAACAACTTGCGGCGGGTGAACGGCTGCGCGTTGATACCGGTTGTCTGGTTGCCTTCGATTCGGGCATCGATTATGATATCCGGTTTGTCGGCGGTTTTAAAAATGCACTCTTCGGCGGCGAAGGTCTGTTCCTGGCGGTGCTATCCGGACCGGGGACGGTTTATCTGCAAAGTTTACCTTTTTCACGCCTTGCCGACAGAATCTATGCCGCGGCCCGTTTCCAGCAGAAGGGGGAAAAGAAAGGCGTCGGCGGATTGTTTGGTAATTTTATCAGCGGGAAATAAGAACGGCTTGTTCCATTCATTTTTTGTTATTTTGCTTAATGGAGTGGTGGGTTTTGAGCAATTGCCAATGTCGATTATCCGGCACTCCAATATTTCACTCAACTAATTCCGTCATATTTCTAAATAGTTACCGGCAGAAGAGTTATTCAAACACATATTTTTTATCGATCCAGTATTCGACGCGGGTGTTTTTTAACAGGATCGGTTCCCACTGTGATTTTTTGGCCGCTTTAATGACGCTTTGCAGGCAGGCATCGGATTTGGTCGTATTCTCTTTTACTTTATAATCTTTCACTTTGCCATCCTTACCGATGCGCAGTGCCAGGACAATTGTACCGAAAACTACCGCCTCACATTTTTTCGGAAAAACTTCGACGACCTGCCGGGGAATGTAGGGCAGTTTGGTGATCACATCCGGAATGCCGTCATCAATCCCCTGCAGTGAAGGGTCAACTTTTAAATTAACCTTCACTTCTTCAAGGATTTCATCCTCTTCTGCTGCGACCGGAATTACCGGTAATGACGGTTTTGGCGGGCGCTTCAGGGTAATCTGAACAGTCCGTGGGATATTAATAATTTTAATAACCGGCGCGGTATATTCTTCCGGAATTGTCCTTTCCTGTATTTTCACCGGCATAAAATAAAAAAATGCAATGCATATAAGCAGGCTGAAGATGAATGCCGTTTCCAGTTTTTGTTTATGCTTTAATCGCAATTTTTGTTTTAGATTCATCTGTTTATTGATGTATTCTCTGCTTACTGAATGAAAAGTAATTGTCACTTTATTGATTGAAAGACCAAAATTTCTCTATTCAATCAACGCATTTCTGATTTTTAATGTTATAACTCACGTTTCCGGCTTTAGTTTACAAACGGGAACTATTCACGGCAATAGCAATTATCCCGATTTTATGGAATAACGATTTAACCCGTCTGAAAAAGAAACGATTATTTCACTTGTTTGTAAGCGCTTTACTGGTTATTTTACTATATTCGCATGATTGGCTTTGTAGCAATACAATAAAATGATACTCGTTTGAAAGGAATAATTATGAGTGATTCAACAATCCCTGCACCATTAACCAAACTTTCCGAAGATGAACAGTTCTTCTTTGATACGGTAAAGGAATTTGCTGTGGAAAAGGTAAAGCCGCTGGTATCCGAAATGGATGTATCGGCGGAATTACAATCGTCGCTGATCAAACAATGCTTTGAGCTGGGCCTGATGAGCATTGAGGTGCCGGAAAAGTATGGCGGCGCCGACACGTCGTTTTTTATGTCCATTTTAGCGATTGAAGCTTTAAGTACCATAGATGCTTCGATGGCCGTTGTGGTTGACGTTCAGAATACCTTAGTTAATAATGCTTTTTTAAACTGGGGCAGCGATGCCTTGAAAGATAAATATCTGCCGCAGCTGGTCTCAGGGAAAGTGGGGTCGTATGCCCTTTCCGAAGCGGGCTCCGGCAGCGATGCCTTTGCCCTTAAAACACGGGCTGTTGATAAGGGAGATCATTTCCTGCTTAGCGGACAAAAAATGTGGATAACCAATGCCGCCGAGTCGGATATTTTCATCATTTTTGCTAACGTCGATCCAGATAAGGGATATAAGGGCATTACGGCCTTTGTGGTGGAAAAGGATTTCGACGGATTTTCCGTCGGCAAAAAAGAAGACAAATTAGGCATCCGCGCCTCATCCACATGTGAATTAATTCTGGATGAGTGCCCCGTGCCAAAAGCGAATGTGTTGGGTGAGGTGGGTAAAGGGTATAAAGTGGCCATCGAAACGCTCAACGAGGGACGCATCGGTATCGGCGCCCAAATGCTCGGCGTAGCCCAGGGCGCATTTAACGAAGCACTGAAATATTCGCAGGAACGGGTACAGTTCGGTAAACCCATTTCCGCATTTCAGGCCATTCAGTTCCAGTTGGCGGATGCCGCTACCGATATCGAAGCAGCGCGGCTGATCGTGTATAATGCAGCCAGGATGAAAGATGCCGGCATGAATTTTGTGAAGGAAGCGGCGATGGCCAAATTATATGCATCGCGCACCGCGGATAAAGTTACCTCCAATATGCTGGAAATTCATGGCGGCTATGGGTTCACCAAGGAATATCCTGTGGAAAAGTTTTATCGCGACGCTAAAATCGGTACCATTTATGAGGGCACCAGCAACATGCAGTTGCAGACCATTGCCAAGCTGCTATTGGGAAAATAATTCGTCAATGCTGCTTTTGATTCATAAGAAGGATTGAGAAAATCAGCGCTGGTTTCTTTTTTTTATCAAATTAAACAACAACAAATTAAAACAGGGTTTTCCGGAAGTGGAAAACCCTGTTTTAATTTTATATGCGTTTAAGCGACCGTGATTTCATCGTTCAGAAATACATCCTGAATGGCATTCAGCAGATCAACACCTTCCTGCATCGGTCTCTGGAACGCTTTGCGGCCGGAAATTAAGCCCATACCGCCGGCACGTTTGTTAATCACAGCAGTGCGGATAGCCTGTGCCATGTCGTTGTCACCGGAAGCGCCGCCGGAGTTAATCAGACCGGCACGTCCCATGTAGCAATTAAGCACCTGATAGCGGGTCAAATCAATGGGATTATCAGAGCACAGTTTGTCATACATCGCCGGATGAACCTTACCGAATTTTACCGCTTTAAAGCCGCCGTTGTTTTCCGGCTGTTTTTGCTTGATGATATCCGCTTCAATGGTAACACCCAGATGATTGGCCTGACCGGTTAGATCCGCGGCTACGTGATAATCCTGATCTTTTTTGAAATCATTGTTTCTCAGGTAAGTCCATAGTACCGTAACCATACCAAGCTCATGAGCAAAACGGAAAGCATCGCTGATTTCCTGAATTTGCCGGTTTGATTCTTCGGAACCGTAATAAATGGTAGCACCAACGGCGATCGCGCCCATGTTCCAGGCCTGCTCGACCTGCGCGAACATGATCTGATCATACTTATTGGGATAGGTAAGCAGTTCGTTATGGTTCAGCTTTACCAGGAACGGGATTTTGTGGGCGTATTTTCGGGCAACCGCACCGAGCACACCCAATGTGGAAGCAACCGCGTTACAACCGCCTTCAATGGCCAGTTTTACGATGTTTTCCGGGTCGAAGTAAATGGGATTCGGACCGAATGATGCGCCGGCCGTATGTTCGATACCCTGATCGACAGGCAAGATAGAAATATAGCCGCTGCCGCCGAGTCGTCCGTGATTAAGCATCCACTGCATGTTACCTAGAACGTTATTGTTCCTGTCAGAGTGGGCCATGATACGGTCCACAAAATCAGGACCCGGCAAATGTAACTGATCCTTTGAAACGGTTTCACATTTATGATTAAGCAGTGAATCGGCTTCATCTCCCAAAAGTTTTCCAATCTTGTCAAGTGAAATAGACATTTTTCCTCCTGTATTTGTTTATTAGTGATATAACAAAGTTCTTTTTTAGTTTTTACAAAACGATAACATTTTTGTACTATTTTTATTTCAAAAATGAATTACAATTTTAAGTCCGTATGCTATAGAAATCAAGCCAAATTGAAATTTAATTGCGATACTCTGTCAGCGTGATTTGAATATAAATCTTATGAAAGGGAACTTTGGCAGACGTGTTCCGGTTAATGACCGCAGGGCGTAAAACTATATAAAGAATTTAAAAGAAATCAAAATACAACGCTTATATCATATAGCGGAATATTTGTGCTTTACCAGTCAATCCGCGAATGCGGGATTGCTTTAGGGAAACAGGCATATTTGCAATAGGCAGCTTCATTACTTATATTATTTCGCTAATCTAAGAATCCAGAGAGAAGGGAGGTAATACAATGTTTTATTCTATGGGGCGATTTTTGAAATCAAAATACGCGAAAAATCTCTCTGCTTCCGAAATACTTAATTTAAAATATCTGACTAAAATATTTCCTTTTAAGGTGAGTGAATATGTTCTTGATGAATTGATAGAATGGGATGAAAGAGACGAGGATCCGATTTACAGGCTGACCTTTCCAAGACGAGAAATGCTGACGGATCGGCACTGGGAAATGTTGAAGACAGCCAAATCTACGGCAGAAGAGAAAGAAGCGATCAGAAAAATACGCAAGGATCTGAATCCGCATCCGGATGACCAAACGCAGAATATTCCTAAAATAGGCAGGCGCGCGTTCGATGGTATTCAGCATAAGTATAAGGAAACGGTGCTTTTTTTCCCGGCTCAGGGTCAAACCTGTCACTCGTACTGCACTTATTGTTTTCGCTGGGCGCAGTTTGTAAATATCGATGAGCATAAGTTCCGCTCAAAAGTTAAGAATGATCTGCATGATTATTTGCAGATGCATGAAAATGTCACGGATATACTGTTTACCGGCGGAGATCCCCTGTGGATGACTAATGAAACTCTGTTTGATTACCTTGACGTAATCATGGAACCGGAACTGGAACATGTAACAAGCATCAGGCTGGGCACCAAATCATTGTCTTTTTATCCTGATCGGTTCCTGAATGAAGAAGGTGATATGCTGGTCAATAGACTGGCAGCGATTGTCCGGCAGGGTAAAAATGTGGCTTTAATGGCTCATTTTAGTCATCCGAACGAATTGCAAACGGAAAAAGTAGCCAAAGCTGTGCATCGATTACGCGAAATTGGCGTTCTGGTTCGCACACAGGCGCCGATAATTCGCGGGATCAATGACTCTCCGGAGGTCTGGCAGGATATGTGGGCACAGTCAGTGTCAATGGGAATGATTCCCTATTATATGTTTATAGCCAGAGATACGGGTGCGCATCAGTATTTTTCCGTACCGCTGTTCGATGCATATCATATTTTTACCGAGGCATATTCGAAAATTTCCGGTTTGGCGAAAACAGTGCGCGGTCCTTCCATGTCCGCCTCCCCGGGTAAAGTTCTTGTGAGTGGTATTACCGGTTTCGGCGAAGACCGCAAATTCATATTGAAATTTATTCAGGCCCGTAATCCGGAACTGATCAATAAACCGTTTTTTGCCAAATTCGATGCCAATGCAACATGGCTTGATGAGTTGGAAATCGAATCACCAATGAAGGAATACCTGGAAGGCGATTCGACCGATTTCGAAGAAGACGAAATGCAGATTGACGAAGTGGCTTAATGCAGTATGAAAAAAGACGAGATAATACTGGGCGTCGATATCGGTGGCACAAATACGGCAATGGGCTTTGTTGAGCGTAACGGTAAAGTGCTTTGGGAAAAAACAATTGATACGAAGTCCGAACAAGGGGCGGATAATCTTTTTTCAAGAATAAAAAAACTTACTAAATCCTCCCTTAAAAATTTAGAAGATCAGTATCAGTTGATTGGTATTGGTGTCGGTGCGCCTAATGTCAACTATTACAGTGGTGTTATTGAACATGCACCCAATCTCAACTGGAAACATGTGCACGTTATCGATACCGTGCAGCACCATTTCGATTTACCCGTTTTCGCCAACAATGATGCCAATGCCTCGGCGATTGGAGAGCGACTTTTTGGCGCGGCAAAGGGCATGAAAGACTTTGTCGTGATTACGCTCGGCACCGGACTGGGCAGCGGGATCGTTGTTAATGGCGAGGTGGTTTACGGGGCCGATGGATTTGCCGGAGAGATGGGTCACGCCTGTGTAATCCCCGAGGGACGTGATTGTCATTGTGGAAATAAAGGCTGTCTGGAAACGTATGTTTCGGCCA
Source organism: uncultured Calditrichaceae bacterium (assembly GCA_964467525.1). Lineage (GTDB taxonomy): Bacteria > Calditrichota > Calditrichia > Calditrichales > Calditrichaceae > CAYXRA01. Next base: position 555 of record CAYXRA010000067.1, on the reverse strand, counting down.
CTGGTATTAAACGCACCGTATTCGAACTGCTGGCAAAAAGAACTGAAAAAAGTGTACTACGTGATATCAGCTACAACGACCTGCGCGCTAAACGCATTTCTGAAGCAGCGAAGGCGGATGATCCGATTGCCGCCAAAGCCTTTGATTTTACGGGGATGATGCTCGGCATCGGATTGACCAATATTGTCTCATTCAGCCGGCCTGAGGCTATAATTATTTTAGGCGGACTGGCCTCGGCCGGCGAATTATTACTCAAACCGACCAAACGCTACATGGATCAATATCTTCTGCCTGTTTACCGGGGTAAAATCAAAGTACTGCAATCCGGGTTGGGAAACGGTAATGTAGCGATTCTCGGTGCAGCGGCATTAGCCTGGGAGGGGCTTGGGACAAATTAATCGTCTGTTTACCACCCCAAAAATAATCATCGCATTATCTGACAAAAGCAAATTCCATTTGATAGTTCTAAGTACGAAATGATTTGTGTTTTCATCTGTTTTAAATCCCCACCCTGGCGCAAGCCACCTGCCACAGGCGCCCCTTTGGGGCCTTTGG
>CAYXRA010000066.1:0-22480 GCA_964467525.1 uncultured Calditrichaceae bacterium | reverse complement strand
GAAAAATCGAAACTTGAAAAATTGATGGCGGCGCGCCAGAAAGTAAATGAAAGAATCGACCGTATCGAAAAGACTTTTAATAAAAATGAAGCCCGGGTATTATTAACTACGGACAATAAAGTGATAATCCGTCTTGATGGTCTTAATTTCGCCGTCGGGAAATCGGTCATCGAACCAAAGTTTTTCGCACTATTGAAAAAAGTACAAAACGCCATTAATATCTTTCCGGGTTCGAAAACCGTAATTGAAGGCCACACCGATTCTCATGGCAGCGACCAACTGAATCAGAAACTTTCCCAGGAACGGGCGGACGCCGTGCGCGCCTATTTACTGGCAAACATGTCGGTAGATGCTTCGATGATGCAGGCAGTAGGTTATGGTGAGAGTCGGCCGATTGCAAATAACGAAACCGCCGAAGGGCGCGCCAAGAACCGGCGTATTGATATTATTATACACCCGAATTTTTAGAGTGTGATTAATACTGTTAAAAGTTTACAAATGATTTATGGGATTAGGTGTACACATGGGGGTAACAAATAAGGATTCTGTAAAAAAAAGCTTGCCTGATTCATAAGGCGAGCCTTCAATTAAAAAGCTGGTCATTAAATAGTTTAAACTTTCGAATAATTATGTGTCAGGATTATTAATTATGAAGAAAATCAGCATAATATTATTTGGCTTATATTTTTTTATTGCCATTTATTTTGCAATGTTTAACTGGGAAATATTTACTGGATTAATATCCGTGAATCTTGGGATTACAGCGCTTAATATCCCGTTTGTTATCATCATGTTTCTAATGGGGCTGCTTTTCATACTTGTTCAGTATATATTCTCAAGTATATATATTATTAATATTGAACGAAAAATGAAAAATACAAAAATGGAATTAAATCAAATGAAGGCAAAACAATATGATGAACAAATTGCTGAAATTCATCAAAATTCGCAGATATTGAAACAGATTCAAGGCTCATTTAACCAGATTATTCCAAAATTGGACAGGTATTTCAATAATGAGCAAACAAAGCCTGAAAATACATTAAGAGAGCATGAAGCAGAATAATATCTTTGTTAAGAGGTAAGTTGAATAGAATTTTATGTTTTGGATCGTAATTATAATTATAGCCATCCCCTTAATCGTAGTGGGGTGGATAATATTTATGTCAATAATGATATTGGTTTCACAAAATTTTAATATTTCTATTGAACACCAAATTTATTATCTAGTGGGCATAGATATTTTATTAATATGGATACTATTGTATAAGGGAAAAAAACATAGTAATTAGTTCAATTTAAATAATAACATGAATGACCAGTTAAAATAATCTCAGGTAAAGCCCAGAAAATTGTGGAGGTACCTTGATCCCTGAGCTTGGCAAGGCCCCACTACGCGGAAAGCTGAGGGCAATTCAGCTCTTTTAGTAAAAGCTCTCGTTAAATTGCCACTATCTTAAGATAGTGGACGAAAATTCAAGAATATGTTTTTGGGCATTTCCCAAGGGGATGCCTTCGGCAAGCCCAAAAATTGGTGTTTTTTGTTTTAACTGGCCATTCATATTAATATTGAAAATATAAAGGGCTGAATTGTCGGGAAAATTAAATTATGTATTTTATGATATTGGCTAAGATACTTAAAAATTGCATCGTTATAAGAAAAAAAAATTATTTAAGGTCATTAATAATTGCCATGCCCGCAATTATATCGCTGCAAAGTGATCGGTCGGTATCAGTTCACATTCTATCCTGTGACAGCGGATAATGGGGCATATTGTTAATGAAACCAGTTTTGACATTAGGGATTTAACAGGGTTTTTAATGGGTAACATAGACTATAGCAAACGAAATGTATAAACAAACGAGTCATTATAAAAGAAATATGAGCGAAAAGACTTATGATCAGAATAATTATATTATTACTGCTGGGCTTTACAATAATTGCTAATGCTCAGCAAATCGATTCCAGCCGCATTCATAACATCAAGGCGCTGGAATCACGGATCGATTCCCTGCGCCAGACGATCAGCATCATGGATAAAGAATTACAGCAGATAAAAAAGAACATGGTTGAAGGCAAATCCGAAGTGGATGAATTGATCGCCCTGCTCAATGAGGACGATGTGGAATCGGTTAATTTGGATTCGCGCTCCCGCCGTAAACGGGTGGATGCGCTGTTAAAAGCCATCACCCAGCGCCCCGGTCAGTTGCGCTTTAACGGCGGCGCCACCACTATCATCCAGGGTGCGGATCAGGAAGGAGGACAACGTTCTATGGCCAGCGGATCGTTTGATATTTACGCGTCCACCGCTTTCGGCCCCAATACGCTGCTCTTTTTCGATCTGGAAGCGATCGGCGGTAACGGACCGGACCCATTTTTTCCGACCCTCGGCGGATTGAATGCAGATGCCGGTTCGACACAGGATGCTCAGGGGGTCGACCGCCTGACCGTGCTGGAAGCCTGGGCCGAATTCACCATGTTCAACAAAATTTTTACCATCACCACCGGTAAGATCGATTTAACCAACTATTTTGACAACAATGCCTCGGCTAATGATGAAACGATGCAGTTTATCAGCGGTCCCTTTGTAAACAGCGCGGCATTTGCCGTGCCTTCCAATTCGCCCGGTCTGCGCCTGCGCACCACCCTGCTCAACCGCTTTCACTTTCAGTTTGCCATTGCCAGCGCTGATAATTCGGGCGATGATCTGATCGAAGACATCTATCGCATCGCCGGATTGGGTTATACCCTTTTTCCGGGATCAGACTTTGAGTCCAATTTACGATTATACGCTTACCAGCATCCGTCAGCGGATTACAGTACAGGCTGGGGCCTGAGCTTTGACGATGTGGTTTTTGGCTCCTACAATATTTTTGCCCGTTACGGACATAATGATACCAGGCTGGCCCGCTACTGGGGTATAAAGTCCGCCTGGAGTGCGGGAACGCGTTTTGTTCAACAAATTGCCGGACAAACCACGGCACTCGGACTGGCTTATGGCGAGAACACCGCGGACCGTTCCAATCTTAAAAAAGAACGGGTTTTGGAAATTTACGGCCGTCGTCAGCTTAATAAATGGACGCACATTTCACCGCATATACAATTGGTCTGGAACGCCGGCGGCAGCGCAAAACGCATCGCCCTGGCAGGAATCCGCACACATTTCAATTTTTAATGTTAAAAGGAAAATAGTATGAAAGGAACAACTCTTTTAATTGTTATGGCCATCGGTTGCTTAATATGGCCCGCATTCGCGCAGGAAGAACCTCTTGCAAAACAGATTCAATCCAAGGTTCAACACGAGGCTTTTACCATAAATGCATTGTTGCAGGCGGGCTTCAGGTATTCACTCGCCAATGATAACTTTCAGGGCGGTCGCACATTCGAAGCCGCCAATGCCCGTTTGAGTTTCAGGGGCATGCTTGATGGTAAATTTTATTACCGATTGTTTTTTAACATGGTCAGGGAGCCCAATCTGCTGGATGCTTTCATTGGCTATCGTCTCAGCGATGCTTTGCGCATCACCACAGGTGTGATGAAACCGAGACAAACACAGGATTACATTCCCGATCCGGGTTCTACAGATTTTATTGACAGGACTCAAATAACCGGTCTTCTGGTTCAATCCCGTGAAATTGGCATTTCTGCCGAGGGTGATGTAAACGGTTTTTACTATTATTCGGGACTGTTTAACGGCAACAAGATGTCATCAAATAATAACAATAAATTTTACGGCATCGGACGTTTGCAGTATACCTTCAACAATTTACTCCCCGGAACGCTGCAATTAGCGGTCCAGGGTTCTTATGGTTATTCGCCCAATGTTCGTAGTGGAAGTTTCGGGCCGATGCTCAGGGGCGAGCGGGCCATTTACGGCGGCGATATGAGATGGGAGACCGACCGGATATTGCTTGCCGCCGAATATCTTGCAGGGCAACTTGAAACAGAGGATATTGCTGATAAAAAAGAAGAGATCAGCGGCTATTATGTGACGGGGGGTTATCAGGTACTCAGCGAAACCATGATTCTGGGACGCTGGCAATCGTGGGGCTATAAGGAAATGAATTACAGGGATAATCAATTTACTTTTGGGATTAATCACAATTTTACCAGCATTACCAGTTTTCAGTTTAACTTTGATTCATATTTTCCGGATAACGGAGACAAACAGCATGGTCTTTCCCTTCTTTATCAAGTGCAATTTTAAATTTGTTGGGCTATGATAAATAAAATCATATTTTGTTGGATTTAATAATTGTTTAGCACTTTTTTTAAATTCATCATAAATTATAACTGTAAACCTTAACCAAATAAGGAGAACTAAAATGGAAGATCGAAAAACGTACATCGACAAAATGTCAGCCAAACTAAAAGAATGGGATGCTGAGATTCAGAAACTTGAAGCAAAAGCGGACGAGGCGCAAGCAGACGCCAAAGCTGAATATCGTCAGCAAATCGAAGAATTACGCAGCAAAAAAGAAGAGGCGCAACAAAAGCTCGATGAAATTCAGGAAGCGGGTGAGGATGCCTGGGAAAAATTAAAGGATGGTATCGAACAGAGTTGGAAAACATTGGCCGATTCCATAAAAAGCGCCATCGATAAATTCAAGTAGGAGGGAAAACATTGTCAGATTATCATGAACCTGAAGGTGAATTAAGTGAAAAAGCGCGGTCTATAACGCGCGCCTTGAACAGTCTGAAAGAAGAAATTGAAGCGGTTGACTGGTATCACCAGCGCGTTGATGTTGAAAAGGATTCATCTCTCAAAAATATATTAAAACACAACATGGAAGAGGAGATTGAACACGCTTGTATGGCTTTGGAATGGCTGCGCCGCAATATGGACGGATGGGATGAAGAGCTTAAATCCTATTTGTTTAAAGAGGATGATATTGTAAAATTGGAGCAGTAGCCGGATAGTGCCTTCTTGAAAAACGCATGTAAGTTGCAAAATTGTAAAGGGTTTACTCTAAACAATATTGCAATAAAATGTTGTTTATCAGAATTCAATTGGTTTATGTTCCAACCCAATCAGGAATTTTAATTATGCCCGGCCGTTTGTGTGCTTATACGTACACAAATAGCCGGGCTTTTTAATTTAAATATTTCCTGGCAGATCAGATTTCTGAATAAATTAGAATAAGTTTTACAATCAGGCTTCACAAAAATATTGATTTTATTAATAACCATATAGTTTTTTTAGTTGATATTTCAAAAAAAAATATACTATATTTTCATCATCTCATTTACAGAAAGATATGAATAAAATTATGAAACTTACAAAACACTATTACACTCGGATCTTTCAGCAGGATAAACTGAATGAATTGCTCTCAAAGTTATTCACCATTCGATATAACTTCATATTTAATTAGAATGTAGCCATAGAAAAGTTTCATTATAATATTAATTTGATTGGATTTAACATAAGTAAATATTTTACTGAGTCAGACATTAAAAGCACAGACAGGTCGGAATAAATTATGAAAACAAGACTTTTTAATCTATGGGAATTAATTCGAAGCAGTTTCTGGTTTATCCCCGGTTTGATGGTCTTTTTTGCTATTGCTTTTTCATTTATCATAATAAACGCAGACAGAAGATTACCGGCAGAACTGCTTCCCTTTCTGGATTTATTATTCACCGGAGGTCCTGATGGCGCCCGTTCAATTTTATCAACCGTCGCCGGTTCCATGATTACGGTTGCCGGTGTGGCTTTCTCCATAACAATTGTTGCCCTCACGATGGCGTCGTCGCAGTTTGGTCCGCGTCTTTTAACAAATTTTATGAAGGACAAGGGCAATCAATTTGTACTCGGAATGTTTATAGCAACGTTTATCTATTGTCTTCTTATACTGAGTACCGTATACTCATCTGAAAACAATGTATTTGTACCAAAAATTTCAGTTACCTTCAGCTTAATATTGGCTCTGATTAATGTCGGCGTTCTCATTTATTTCATACATCATGTATCCACAACCATTCAGGCCGATCACATCATTGCGGCCGTATATGATGAACTTTTAGAGACTTTCCGGCGGATATTCCCTATTGAAATTGGTCATGGAAAACAAGAAAATGCGGGTCTTAGTCCAAGGTCTGATCCTGATGAAGATAAATATCAAAACACCGATCCAATTTATGCAATTAAAAGTGGTTACTTACAAGCCATTGACGGGGATGGCCTGTTGGAAATTGCCGGTAAATATGATATCCGCTTTGATCTTCACTATCGCCCGGGAGAATTTATTATCATTAATAGCCCTCTCCTTTCGATAAAGCATAATGAGCGGGTTGATGAGAATCTATCAAAAAAAATTGCCCAAACATTTATTGTGGGTCCGCGGCGGACTCCGGAACAAGACGCTGAGTATGCCATTCATCAACTGACTGAGGTTGCGATGCGCGCTCTGTCTCCGGGAATTAATGATCCATTTACGGCAATGTCCTGCATTGATCGACTTGGCTCCGCATTGTCTATTTTAACAAAGAGAGAATTTCCATCACCATTTCGTTATGATGAAAACAATAAACTCCGGATTGTTGCCAAGCCTATGACCTTTGGAGGTATCGTCAATGCCGCTTTTGATCAGATCCGACAATCCAGCAGAGCAAACGTCGCCGTCACCATCCGATTATTGGAAACGTTCAGTGTCATTGCGGCCCATATTAATAATGATGAGCAGCGAAAAGCCATCCTCCGGCAGGCAAATATGGTCGCGCGGGCGCACCGTGATTCTATTCCCGAAGAAAATGACAGGAATGATGTGCAGGAACGGTATCAAATTGTGCTCGATGCGCTTATGAAAAATGAGTAAATGCTTCCATCATTTTGTAATTTATTTATTGTGTTATGATTATGATAAGGAGAGTGCCATGAAATCAAAAACAAAGTATTTTTCTGGCGCTGAATTAATTATAGTAGATGCTGACGGTCGATTGGATTTGGCACAGAGTAAAGACGCCATAAAAAGGATAGCTTCACACCCGGACTATAATCAGTTTTATGAGGTATTATTTGACCTTCGCGATGTCACCTGTGACTTGTCAGTCATGGATGCCTACGAACTGGCTTCGTATATGGCCGCCCCTGATCCAAAATTTCCATCCAAGCGAAAAGTTGCCGTTGTTGTTCCCGGGGGAAAAGAATTCGATCATTCAGCATTTTTTGAGACATGTGCAAGGAACAGGGGGTTGTATGTAAAATCATTTCAGGACTTGGATGAAACTCAGGCCTGGCTTGAGGGTGATATTGAGTCGAAAGTTGATGATTAGTACATTTCTTTACTATAATAGTGAATATAGAAATACTAATGACAGACGCCCATAAAGCCGAAGACGAACCAGACGACAAAACACGCTTTTTTTACCTGTGCCTTGAACAGTCTGAAAGAAGAAATTGAAGCGGTTGACTGGTATCACCAGCGCGTTGATGTTGAAAAGGATTCATCTCTCAAAAATATATTAAAACACAACATGGAAGAGGAGATTGAACACGCTTGTATGGCTTTGGAATGGCTGCGCCGCAATATGGACGGATGGGATGAAGAGCTTAAATCCTATTTGTTTAAAGAGGATGATATTGTAAAATTGGAGCAGTAGCCGGATAGTGCCTTCTTGAAAAACGCATGTAAGTTGCAAAATTGTAAAGGGTTTACTCTAAACAATATTGCAATAAAATGTTGTTTATCAGAATTCAATTGGTTTATGTTCCAACCCAATCAGGAATTTTAATTATGCCCGGCCGTTTGTGTGCTTATACGTACACAAATAGCCGGGCTTTTTAATTTAAATATTTCCTGGCAGATCAGATTTCTGAATAAATTAGAATAAGTTTTACAATCAGGCTTCACAAAAATATTGATTTTATTAATAACCATATAGTTTTTTTAGTTGATATTTCAAAAAAAAATATACTATATTTTCATCATCTCATTTACAGAAAGATATGAATAAAATTATGAAACTTACAAAACACTATTACACTCGGATCTTTCAGCAGGATAAACTGAATGAATTGCTCTCAAAGTTATTCACCATTCGATATAACTTCATATTTAATTAGAATGTAGCCATAGAAAAGTTTCATTATAATATTAATTTGATTGGATTTAACATAAGTAAATATTTTACTGAGTCAGACATTAAAAGCACAGACAGGTCGGAATAAATTATGAAAACAAGACTTTTTAATCTATGGGAATTAATTCGAAGCAGTTTCTGGTTTATCCCCGGTTTGATGGTCTTTTTTGCTATTGCTTTTTCATTTATCATAATAAACGCAGACAGAAGATTACCGGCAGAACTGCTTCCCTTTCTGGATTTATTATTCACCGGAGGTCCTGATGGCGCCCGTTCAATTTTATCAACCGTCGCCGGTTCCATGATTACGGTTGCCGGTGTGGCTTTCTCCATAACAATTGTTGCCCTCACGATGGCGTCGTCGCAGTTTGGTCCGCGTCTTTTAACAAATTTTATGAAGGACAAGGGCAATCAATTTGTACTCGGAATGTTTATAGCAACGTTTATCTATTGTCTTCTTATACTGAGTACCGTATACTCATCTGAAAACAATGTATTTGTACCAAAAATTTCAGTTACCTTCAGCTTAATATTGGCTCTGATTAATGTCGGCGTTCTCATTTATTTCATACATCATGTATCCACAACCATTCAGGCCGATCACATCATTGCGGCCGTATATGATGAACTTTTAGAGACTTTCCGGCGGATATTCCCTATTGAAATTGGTCATGGAAAACAAGAAAATGCGGGTCTTAGTCCAAGGTCTGATCCTGATGAAGATAAATATCAAAACACCGATCCAATTTATGCAATTAAAAGTGGTTACTTACAAGCCATTGACGGGGATGGCCTGTTGGAAATTGCCGGTAAATATGATATCCGCTTTGATCTTCACTATCGCCCGGGAGAATTTATTATCATTAATAGCCCTCTCCTTTCGATAAAGCATAATGAGCGGGTTGATGAGAATCTATCAAAAAAAATTGCCCAAACATTTATTGTGGGTCCGCGGCGGACTCCGGAACAAGACGCTGAGTATGCCATTCATCAACTGACTGAGGTTGCGATGCGCGCTCTGTCTCCGGGAATTAATGATCCATTTACGGCAATGTCCTGCATTGATCGACTTGGCTCCGCATTGTCTATTTTAACAAAGAGAGAATTTCCATCACCATTTCGTTATGATGAAAACAATAAACTCCGGATTGTTGCCAAGCCTATGACCTTTGGAGGTATCGTCAATGCCGCTTTTGATCAGATCCGACAATCCAGCAGAGCAAACGTCGCCGTCACCATCCGATTATTGGAAACGTTCAGTGTCATTGCGGCCCATATTAATAATGATGAGCAGCGAAAAGCCATCCTCCGGCAGGCAAATATGGTCGCGCGGGCGCACCGTGATTCTATTCCCGAAGAAAATGACAGGAATGATGTGCAGGAACGGTATCAAATTGTGCTCGATGCGCTTATGAAAAATGAGTAAATGCTTCCATCATTTTGTAATTTATTTATTGTGTTATGATTATGATAAGGAGAGTGCCATGAAATCAAAAACAAAGTATTTTTCTGGCGCTGAATTAATTATAGTAGATGCTGACGGTCGATTGGATTTGGCACAGAGTAAAGACGCCATAAAAAGGATAGCTTCACACCCGGACTATAATCAGTTTTATGAGGTATTATTTGACCTTCGCGATGTCACCTGTGACTTGTCAGTCATGGATGCCTACGAACTGGCTTCGTATATGGCCGCCCCTGATCCAAAATTTCCATCCAAGCGAAAAGTTGCCGTTGTTGTTCCCGGGGGAAAAGAATTCGATCATTCAGCATTTTTTGAGACATGTGCAAGGAACAGGGGGTTGTATGTAAAATCATTTCAGGACTTGGATGAAACTCAGGCCTGGCTTGAGGGTGATATTGAGTCGAAAGTTGATGATTAGTACATTTCTTTACTATAAATAGTAAATATAGAAATACTAATGACAGACACCCATAAAGCCGAAGACGAACCAGACGACAAAACACGCTTTTTTACCTGTGCATTGAACAGCCTGAAGGAAGAAATTGAAGCGGTTGACTGGTATCATCAGCGGATCGATGTTGAAATAATTAAACCTCAAAGCCATACTGAAACACAATATGGATGAAGGGATCGAACACGCCTGTATGGCTCTGGAATGGCTGCGCCGTAATATGGACGGATGGGATGAAGAGCTTAAATCTTATTTGTTTAAAAAAGGAGATATCGGACATTGAGCAAATTAAGCAATAATAAAAAGATCGGTTTGGCACTGGGGGGCGGCGCCGTATTGGGCGCCGCTCATATCGGCGTATTAAAGGCCATGGACGAGCTGAAGATACCGGTTCATTTTATTGCCGGCACCAGTATCGGCGCCTTTGTGGCCGCTTTTCACGCATTTGGTAAAAGCTGGAACGAGATACAGGAAATTGCCCTGCAACTGGACTGGCTGGAAATCTCGGCCATGACCCTGTCGCGCTTCGGTCTGCTGAGCAACGAAAAGATTGCCAGCCTGATCTCCGAAAATATCGGCAAGAAGAAAATTGAAGACGCCGGTTTAGCGCTGGCCATAGTGGCTACCGATATCACCAATGGCGAAAAAGTGGTTCTGAATAAGGGGCCGGTAACCGGGGCGGTGATGGCCAGCACCTGCATCCCGGGTATTTTTGTTCCGGTGGAAATGGGCGATCGCCTGCTGGTCGACGGCGGCATTGTTGAAAACGTACCCGTTTCAGTGGTTAACGATATGGGCGCCGATTTTACTATTGCCGTTGACCTGAATGCCAATTACCGGCACAAGCGTCCCGAAAATATCATTGAGGTCCTGCTGAATACATTCGACTTTACCTTTATGACGGCAACTAAAATGCAGACAGCCGAAGCGGATCTTTTAATAAAACCGGACTTGACGGAATTCAATATGATCGATACGGATCAGGTGGATTCTTTGATTGAAGCGGGATACTCGGCTGCCCGCACCTGTTTAAATGAATTTGATTATGAAAAATGATTGCAGATTGCATGGAGTCGCCCGGCACTGTCCAATTAGTTTTCACTCGACACTGCTTGTCAAGGCGAGAAAATGCTGTCCTCAGGTAATCCAGTGAAAAATCTGCATTTTAGAATTAGAGTTCGTTACAATAAAAATGAAACCCGTAAAGTTAAATCTTCGAATAATTGACTGATTTAACAAAATGTTTCTGCATTTCTTCTTGCGAAAAAAGTCATTTTATTCTCTCGGAAAAAACAAAATTCAACAGGACCTTTGGTTTATTTTGGAATCAAGTAATCCAGGTAGTTTACCGAATTGACCACATCAAACCTGCTATTTTTATAATTGTTGATAAATTCCCCTGGCGGTTTGACTCTTGCTTCAGCGTTCCATTTTATCTCAATGGCCTGGATAATACCGTTACCTTCTTCCACCAAATCGATTTCTGAACCGCTATAAGTTCTCCAAAAGTAAATATTTTTATATATCCGATTATTGGACAGATATTTAATGCGTTCCGCGATAATGAAATTTTCAAACAATTTTCCAATGTCATCACGATGTTTCAAATCATTAAACTGCAAAATGATTCCATTGCGGACGCCATTATCCAGAAAGTAGATTTTTGTTTTTCTGGATACCTCTTTTCTTAGATTACCTGAGTAGGCTCCGAGCCTCTTAATTACAAATCCTTTCTCCAGCAAGTCAATATATTTTATTACTGTTTTTACATCCATTTTGACCTGCGCCGCCAGTTCGTTAAATGAAACCTCACTGCCAACCTGAAAAGCAAGCAATCTGAGAAGATCAAATATCTGTTGCGTACCTTTAATGTTTTCAAGCATAAGGATGTCTTTCAGAAGATAAGAATTCACCAATTCCACCAAAAACTCTTTTTTTTCTTCTCTGCCTTCCGTCGTAACGATTTCAGGATATGTTCCGAAAATCAAAAAATTATCCAACTGCTCTTTGAGTTCGTGTGGATTGTAGATTTCAAGTAGTTCCTGTTGTGAGAACGGATAAAGCATAATGGTCCGTTTTCTGCCGGTAAGCGGTTCGCCTGTTTTTTGTGCCAGATCGAAAGATGATGAGCCAGTGGCAATAATAAATAAATCGGGATGATTATCTACGAGAATTTTTAATCCCATTCCGATATTTTTGATTTGTTGCGCTTCATCGATAGCCAGTAAATCGTATCCGGCAACATATTCATTAATCGCTTTAAAGTCCTGCGCATTTAGCACAGCTTGTGTGCGAATATTATCACCGGAATCGGATTTGATTTTCCAGGGTGATTTTTTTAGAAAATCTTGCAGCAGCGTTGTTTTGCCAACCCTTCTCGGACCATAAATAATCAAAACTTTTTGCTTTGATATTAATCGATTCAAATCAAAAATACGTTTGATCATATGTGCTCCTCTGTAAAAGTAATTCAAGAATATTATTTTTGAATATAATTTATGGATTATTAATCCACAAATTTATATAAATTTGTGGATTAGCAGGTCGAGAATTAGAAATGTGACCGATTATGATCAAACTTATAATTAGGTCCCGGCACACACTATATGTACCAGGACCTGTTATTTTATGCAGATAAAAAATGTAGTCTTTTTGCTTGAGGTATTCAATAACTAATAAGTCGGGATATCCGAATTAATAACTGCCTGCCTTTGCTTCATTCAGCGCTTCCATTTTCATTTCGGTGCGGCGCTTCGGATCGTGCCAGGCTTCCTGTATGTCCTCGGACAGGCTGTTAATCGGATCGAAATACATGAAATGCTCGCCGGGCTTAATCGCCGGGGCCGTGTAAACGGATATCCCTGTTTCGGGATTGTAGTACTCATAACTGTGAATGGCCCGTTTACCACCGCCGCCCGGGGCGTCTACGACAAAAGTCGGCGTATTGAAACCGGCTGTAGTGCCGCGCAGCCATTTTTCGATATCCAGTCCCGTAGAAAGCGGTGTACGTAAATCCTCGACACCTTTAACCAGATCGTGCATGTAAACGTAATAAGGCTGCACATTGATATAAGACAGGCGTTTTGTCAAAAGCGTCATTGTGTACGGTGTGTCGTTCACGCCGCGCTGCAGGACAGCCTGATTGCGCACCGTGATTCCGTCTTCCATGAAACGGTTAAGGGCGCGTTCGGTAATTTCGGTAATTTCGTTGGGCTGGCTGAAATGGGTATGCACGGCAACCTCTTTATGCATGCGCCGGCCCTTTTTATTCAGCTTGCGCACGGCCTCGTACCAGGCATTATCGGAAAGGATTTTCTGCGGCAATATCGCCAGTCCCTTTGTGGCGATCCGGATACGCCGGATATTGGGCATATTCAGCAGCCGTTCACCGATCAGTTCGATATTGCCTGCCTTCAGCATATAAGCGTCGCCGCCGCTGATGACCACATCTTCAATGGTATCATGTCCATCGAGATATTCGAACATACCTTCCCAGCGTTTTTTGCTCTGGGCCAGCCGGACCTTCTCTACTTTTTTCGTATCCAGTCCCACCGCATAACTTCTGGTGCAGTAACGGCAGTAGACCGGACAGGTATCCAGAGCCAGAAACAGCGCTTTGTCCGGATAGCGGTGCGTTAAGCCGGGTACCGGCGCGTCGCTTTGCTCGTTGAGCGTATCGAGATGCAGTTCGGGATGATCCTTCTGTAAAAGCGATGATATCGGCAGAAACTGGCGGCGCAGCGGATCTTCGTAAGGATTATTCCAGTCAATCAGACTGAGCACATAAGGCGTAATCCGCACAGCCATCGGCGCACGGTCGAATCCTTCCTGCAAATCATTGATAAAATCTTCGCCCGGAATATTTCCCAGCAGCTCCATCAGCGATGAAACACTGATTACTGAATTTTTAAGCTGCCACTTGTGATTAAGAAAATCTTCAGCGGAAACATCATTGTATGGTTCAAACCTTCTCCAGAATTCACCCGTCTTGTATGTATCATGATTGTAAGAAGTGTTGAGTATTTCTTCCTTATGTTCACTCAAATCCGTAAACGGCAGAGATAATAACGTATTAATCTCAGACATGTCGTCCCTTTCGTTTTTTATTCAACTGAAAAAGAAAATCGAATCAATTGTTTAAAATTGAAACCGATTTTGTTTTGTGGATATTTAAGGTCCTATGCAGCATTTAAAGGGGACTTAAACACCGAACAAGACAGCCGTATTGTGTTCGACTATATCTAATGCGGATTCGGGACGGATTATTCCGCTAAAATTTTTTATGATAAATGAAACGAATCAACGAAACCCTGTAGCGGCGCCATCTTGCTGTTTCCGCAGGGGCGGGCGTGTCGCAATCGGAATCGGTATCGAATCAGGACGGCTACGAACGGACATCCCATATTCAGGTTTAGCGGTTTAATGGTTTAGGGGTTTAGAAATCTGGCGGGTTCGAACCCGATCCCGATCCCGATACCGACGCCGACGGGGAGGCTGGGCTATCTTCGTTAAATCAGCAAAATGAAAAAGAATGCCGCGAAAACACTAAAACACGAGCGAGACGCCAAACCCATTTTGTGGGTTTTAGCGTTTTTGTGGTTTCGTGGCAAAGAAAAAAAACAGCTTCCGGAGCACGAACCAAAAAAGTTAAAATTTTTTATGATAAATGAAACGAATCAATGGAATCCTGTAGCGGCGCCATCTTGCTGTTTCCGCGGGGTCGGGCGTCGCAATCGGAATCGGTATCGAATCAGGACGGCTACGAACGGACATCCCATATTCAGGTTTAGCGGTTTAATGGTTTAGGGGTTTAGAAATCTGGCGGGTTCGAACCCGATACCGACGCCGACGCCGGGTCATTTTCGTTAAACTATCAAAATACAAAAGAATGCCGCGACGTAACCGTTTGAAAAAAAATGTTTAAAGCAGCCAGAGGTCGTAAGGAACGCGGGCGTGATTAAAAAACCGCGCCAATATAATAATTTGCATGCGATCTCGGACAGCATCGCTGCCATGCAGGCTGTGGCAATTTATGCGCTAATCTTTTCCCGCATTTCCGGCCATCTGGCCATTGCCGCGACGGAATCCTGATACTCCTGTTCCAAACTGTCGAACAATTCCTGAACTGATACGATTTCTTTAACCCTGTAGGCATTGGACCCGGCAAAGGTATATCCGTCATCCACCATGCCTTTCTGGGCATTGGTCAGTGCTTCGGCAATGCAATAGGGCGCTTCCCTGAAATTACAGGTTTTTAAACATTTCCAGGGGCAACGGAATGGTTTCATATTACCCGCTGAAACTTCGTTAATGAATTTATTGCGGATAGCGCGACCGGGCAGACCGACCGGACTTTCGATAATGGTGATATCTTCTTCACGGCAATCGATGTAGGCCTGTTTAAATTCGGGCGAAGCGTCGCATTCGTGGGTGGCGACGAAACGGGTGCCCATTTGAACGCCACTGACGCCCATTTCCAAAAAGCGGTGCATATCGGCGCCGGTGTAGATACCGCCGGCGGCAATCACCGGAATTGGTTTATCCGCTGATTCTTCATAATGTTCAACCGCGGGCAGTACTTCCTGTACCAGGTTTTCCAGCGCATAATTCGGATCAAAAATCTGTTCCTTTTTGAATCCCAGGTGGCCGCCGGCTTTTGGTCCTTCAACAACAACCATATCCGGTAAATGATCGAATTTCTTCTGCCAGGTTTTAAAAATCAGATGGACGGCCCGGGCCGAGGAAACAATGACGCCTGTTTTGGTTTTGGCGGTTTTCAGGCGTTCCGCCGGAATGGTTTCAGGGAATTTTAACGGCAGTCCGGCCCCAAGAAAAACAATATCGATTTCTTCATCATAGGCAAGTTGCAATAGCTCATTGTAATCGGTAATGGCCACCATGATGTTCAGTCCCAGCACGCCGTCGCTCATGGAACGAGCCTTGCGGATTTCGTTTAACAGCACGCGCTTATTATTGGCTTTGAAACTGGTCTTAGGCGCCTCATCCATTAGTCCGATGCCCACCGATGATATCACGCCGATACCGCCCGCATTTGCCACGGCCGAAGCCAGTCCGGACATGGAAATACCGACACCCATGCCGCCCTGAATGATTGGTTTTTCTACGATTAAATCATTTATGATTAATTTTGGCATGCGGTTATTCATCTGCTTTGCTCCTTTCGAGTGATTGTCCGGCTATCACTGGATTCCGTAATTATGAAATTAAATACACTTTTATTCTTTGCAACGGTATATTAATTCCACAAATTTAATATACATAGACAATTACGGTATTAAGCAGGGATTTGTGTAAAAGTTTTGTAAAAATACTGTTCAGCTAAAGACTTCTTTCATTTAGGTCGGCAGATGGACTCCGTTTTGCTGTAACAGTTAAATACATTGTCTTTTTCCCACAAAAATACTTGACTTAAAAATATTCCTACTCTATTTTTTAAATATATCACAATCACATAACAGAAGACTATTTATGAAAAAAACATATTTGATTATTTTGCTTACCCTGGCCGCTTTTGCTTTCGCCAGGGCTGACGTTGTCCATCGCATCATTGTCGATGGTGTTATTAATCCTGTGGCAACCGAATATATCATCGAATCGATTGAAGAGGCGGGCGCGCAAAATGCCGAGCTGCTCATTATCGAAATGGATACGCCGGGCGGAATGATGAATTCCATGCATGAGATAATGAAAGCGATCCAGAATGCCTCTGTACCGGTAGCGGTTTATGTGGCGCCCAGTGGTTCACGTGCCGGTTCGGCCGGGGTTTTTATCACTTATGCCGCCCATATCGCCGCAATGGCCCCCGGCACCAATATCGGTTCGGCCCATCCGGTTTTCGGCGGCGGCATGCCCGGGTCGCAGCCCGACAGCGTCACTTCCGAAACAATGATGGAAAAAGTGGTTAATGACGCTGTGGCAAAAATAAAAACCATTGCCGAGCGCCGCGGCCGGAATGTGGAATGGGCGGAAAAAGCAATCCGCGAAAGCGCCAATATCACCGAGCGGGAAGCGCTGGAACTGAATGTGATAGAATTTGTGGTACCTTCGGTTGATTCGCTGCTCAGTGCGATCGATGGCCTGGAGATTGAACTGGATGACGGAGCAAGCAAAATATTAAACACCAAAGATGCCCGGGTGATCACTTTTGAAATGACCTGGCGTCAGCGCCTGCTGGATACCATCGCAGATCCCAATGTGATGTTCATCCTGTTGATGGTGGGCATTTACGGCATCCTCTATGAAATTATAAGTCCGGGTACCATTCTGCCCGGTGTGGTCGGCGGTATCTCGATTATTCTCTGGCTCTTTGCCATGCAGACGCTGCCGGTCAATTATGCCGGCGTACTGCTGATTATTTTCGCTGTAATTTTATTTCTGCTGGAGATTAAAATACCCAGTTTTGGTTTGTTAACGATAGGCGGGGTCGCCTCATTAGTATTTGGGGGTATTATGCTGATTGATAGTCCGCTGCCGTTTTTGCAGGTATCATGGGAAGTTATTTTAACCGTGGTTGTGTTATCCGTTCTGTTTTTTGTTTTTGCCGTAGGCCTCACAATACGCATATACCGCAAAAAGCCTACGACCGGATCGCAGGGAATGATCGGGGAAACCGGCATCGTTTATAAGGCCCTGCATCCCGAAGGCACCGTAAAGATTCATGGTGAATACTGGAAAGCCTACAGCGACAAAAAAATCAAAAAAAATACAAAAGTCAAAGTTGTTGACTATGACGGGGTAAACTTAATCATTAAAGTTGAAGCCTTATAGGTAAAGGAGAAATTATGCAACTTATAGTTGGATTAGCCATTTTCATCGTATTGCTTCTGGCCAGCGCTATTCGTGTTCTGAAAGAATACGAACGCGGCGTTATTTTTCGTTTAGGCCGGTTGGTTGGCGGAAAAGGTCCGGGTATCATTATCTTAATCCCGCTTATCGACCGGATGGTAAAAATCAGTTTGCGCACCGTGGTGATGGATGTGCCGCCGCAGGATGTGATCACCAAGGATAATGTTTCTGTACAGGTAAACGCCGTGCTTTATTTCCGGGTACTCAATCCGGAAAAAAGCGTGGTCGAAGTGGAAAATTACCTGTTCGCCACGTCCCAGTTAGCCCAAACCACCCTGCGCAGTATCGTCGGGCAGGTGGAACTGGATGAACTTTTAATGGAGCGCGATAAGATCAACGCCCAGCTACAGGAAATCATCGATCAGCATTCCGATCCCTGGGGCGTGAAGGTTTCGCTGGTAGAGGTTAAGCACATCGATCTGCCGGAAGAGATGAAACGGGCGATGGCCAGGCAGGCCGAGGCGGAACGTGAACGCCGCGCCAAAGTAATCGCCGCCAACGGTGAATTCCAGGCTGCCACTAAACTGGCCGAAGCGGCAAATATCATCGATACCACCAAATCGGCGCTGCAGCTGCGCTTTCTGCAAACCCTGGTTGAAGTGGGCGCGGAAAAGAACACAACGACCGTCTTACCGCTGCCGATTGATCTGTTCAAACCGTTTATAGAGGTTGCCGAACAGAAATTAAAAGAAGGTAAAAAATAAGACGTCCCAAATAGGCCCGGTACAGTAACATTATATGTTGATTCTGAAAACCTGTTCCGCGGAACAGGTTTTTAGTTTAATCACTATGAAAAGAAAATATATTCAAACCGCAATCTTTGTTATTTTGGTTTTGCTTTTGCTTAACCGCTGCAGCCTGAACAGGATGGTTGTGGGGCAGATGACGCCAATCCTGCAAAACAGCGTGGACGCCCTGTACGCGGAGCGCGATCCGGAACTAGCCGGACAGGCATTGCCGGCAAACCTGAAATTAATCGAAGGTTTGCTGGAGACCGATCCGGATAATAAGGCCCTTTTACTGATGACTGCCCGGGGCTACGCCGGGTATGCACTGGGATTTTTGGAAGATGATCAGCCGCAGCGCGCGAAAAATATCTATCTGCGCGCCCGGGATTATGCACTGAGGGTGTTGCGAAAGGACAGTGACTGGCAGAAGGTAATGTCGCAATCCCCTGATGAGCTGAAGGACCTGCTGGAAACCTACGGCGAAGATAAAGTACCGGCGCTGTTCTGGTCCGGATTTGCCTGGGCCGGATATATCAATCTTGCACTGGATGATCCGTCAGCCCTGCTGGCCCTGCCCAAAGTGGAAGCCATCATGAACCGGGTCGAAGCATTGCAGCCTGAGTATTTCCACGGGGCGGTTTACCTTTTTAAGGGCTCTGTTTACGGGATGAAACCGAGAATGATGGGCGGCGATCCGGATAAGGCCAAAAGCTGTTTCGAAAAGAATCTTGAACTAACCGCCGGGAAATTTTTACTGACCTATTTTTATCTGGCCAAATATTACGCGGCTAAAACGCTGGATGAAGCCCTGTTCGATCAGTATATCAGTCAAATCGAAGAAACGCCGCTAGACAGCGCCCCGGAAATTGCCCTCCTGAACCGGATTGCCAAAAAGAAGGCCGCACTTTTAAAAGAGCGCAAAGCGGAAATTTTTTAATCGGGCATAAGCAGATTTAATCTGAAATACCGGTCATCGATTGCTGTTTTAAATTTAGATAATCTTTATTAGTCTGTACTGAATTTGAATCAGCGTGGGTTTCATATACCAAAGCTTGCTTCGATTTTAATTCCCGTCCCGCACGTGAGGAATCTGACACAGATTCAGGAATGAAATTAGTTGACACAGCTTAGCTTACTATGAGGTTGTTCATTTATTCAAACATAATTGAATATTTTTTTGAACTTATCCGTTCAAATAGAACAAATTCGGCAAAGTAAAGGAAATGACTATGAAAATGATAATTAGTATACTAATCTTCTTTTTCCTGACCATGTCGGGATTTCCGCAAACGACGCAGATTAAATTCGCCACCCTGGCCCCGGAGGGCTCAACCTGGATGAAGGTGATGCAAGACTACGATAAGGCGGTAAGCGAAAGAACCAACGGCGCTGTCGAATTCAAAATCTATGCCGGCGGCGTACAGGGTGATGAAAAAGACGTTCTGCGCAAAATCCGTTTCAATCAATTGCACAGTGCCGGATTTACCGGCGTTGGTCTCGGTGAAATTTTACCGGAAGTGCGCGTGCTTGATACGCCGTTCCTGTTCAAAAACAAAACAGAAGTGGATTATATCATCGACAAGTTTCAAAAGCGTTTTGCCGATAATTTCAAAGAAAAGGGCTATGTACTGCTGGGTTGGGCGGAGGTCGGATTCGTCTATATTTATTCCAATGTACCGGCGCGCTCTATCGAAGATTTTCAGGGATTGAAGATGTGGATGTGGGAAGGCGATCCCCTGGCCGAAGCGATTTTTAAAGCCTTTAAAATTAATCCCGTGCCCCTTTCGGTGACCGATGTGCTGACCTCCCTGCAAACCGGCCTGATCGACGCCGTTTACGCTTCGCCGCTGGCCTGTGTCGGATTGCAGTGGTTCACAAAGACCAAATACGTGCTCAACGAACCGATGACCAATTCCATCGGCGCGGTGCTGCTTTCCAAACGCATCTTCGACCGTTTAACCCCGGAGCAGCAGGATATCGTCGTTGAGGAAGGAAGGAAGCATTTTACCCGCTTAACCGAGCAGACCCGTAAAGATAACCGGAAATCCTATCAGGAAATGCTGAAGAGCGGTATGAAAGAAATTAAAATAGACAAGGCGGAACGCGTAGTTGAATTCAGGCGCATAGGGGCCAGGGCGCGCCGGGATTTGGCGGGCAAATTGTATGGGGCGGAACTGCTCAGACAGATTGAGTCGGCATTAATGGATTTCCGCGAAAAAACGCGTGAAAAAAAAGCTGACTAAGCGGGATACCGGGGAAACAAAGTTATGGAAACAAACCTGCCGACAAAAGCAGATATTCAAGAACTGGTTTCATTTTTGCCGATCCTCTATGCCGAAGGCTTTTCGCCCATTATCCGCTGGCACGGATCGAAGGGAACTGGCGGGGCTACAGCAGCCTGGTATGTGCCGGTATATCATGAAAAGGTGGATGCTTTTTTTGAATTAACGGCCAAAGACTGCTGGTGCGATTACAATTACGATCCCAAAACCGCATCCGAAATGCTGGAAGACGAGGCCTTGATTGCCCGCGCTGCATTGCCGGAAATTAAAACCATGCTGACCTGTTGCCGGCGCGGGGAGCGTTTTTGCGACGGATACCGGGGTGCGGTTATTAAAGAGGGAAAAATCAGACTGATCCTGCAAAGATTGCAGGAAATATTGCGAAAGAATCAATAATTTCGGGGACAATAATATGAAACGTAACGAACTAACCGGATTTCTGGACCGACTCTTAAAAATCGATGAATTTACCGACCTGGGGCCCAATGGTCTGCAGGTGGAAGGCAGGGAAGACGTAAACAAAATTGTAACCGGCGTCAGCGCCAGTGTCGAACTGTTCGAAAAAGCAATTGAGAAAAAGGCCGACGCTGTGATTGTCCATCACGGATTGATCTGGAATTTTGAACGTCCGTTGTACCGCGGCGGATATAAGAAACGGGTTAAACTGCTGCTGGAAAATGAAATTAATTTATACGGCTATCATCTGCCTCTGGATGCCCATGAATCGATCGGCAATAACATCGGAATTGCCCGTCTGCTGGAACTGCAGGATATTGAGCCTTTCGGTGAATACAAGGGACAGTTTGTGGGATTCAAAGGGCGATTGGACGGTATCGATGAAAAGGAAATGTTTACCATCATTCAGCAGCGCATCAATAAAAAGGCCTTGTTTTTTCCTTACGGGCCTTCGAAAATAAATCATGTCGGTGTGATTAGCGGCGGGGCGCAGAAAGAAGTGCAGCAGGCTGTTTTGCAGGATCTGGATATGTTTATCACCGGAGAGGTCAGCGAGCACACCCTGCATCTTGTAAAGGAGGAAGGCCTGCACTTTGTCGCCGCCGGTCATCATGCCACCGAACGCTTTGGCATCAAAGCCCTGGGCAATCTGCTCAAAGAAAAATTCAATATCGATGTGGAATATGTGGAAATACCGAATCCGGTTTGAAGAATGGATTAATGAATTTTTGGATTGAAGGATAAAGCTTATTGAATTACTTATATTAATGGATTGATGAATTGGTTGATTGGTTGACTTTTGGGTCATTGGCTATAAAATAATAAATCACTCTATCGTCATTGCGGGCCCTCTTTGTCGGAGCGAAGCAATCCGCTGCGGATTTTAAAAAGATAAAACAAATTCAAATAGAAGTGATAAACTAAAAGTCATTAATCAGTATTTCAGCTTCGCATCTTTCCGCGGCTCAGATACACTCTGCCCTTGCTTATTACTTCAAATCCTTTTTCCGGTTGACTTTTAAAAAATTAGATTACATTTATGGCAGACGTGTAATACATGGGGTGTGCAATGGAAACATTAACTTTAAAAATATCAAAGGTCATAAAAGAGAAACTTAAAATCCGCGCCGAGCGCCAGGGCCTGAGCCG
>CAYXRA010000065.1:0-22967 GCA_964467525.1 uncultured Calditrichaceae bacterium | reverse complement strand
ACTAATTGCATCTTCAGGGCATTCAGGTACACAAGATCCACATTCAACACATGCAATTGGATCAATCCAACAATAACCCATTATAACTGCACTTTCCCTATTTATTCATCACAAAGATCACAATTAACTGCGTTATGTATTGGACAAACAGATTGACAGGTTTTGCAGCAAGTGCATTTTAGTTGGTTGATCAAATAACAGGGAGGATTGCAATATGAACAATACCATATTGCATCTTCAGGACATTCTGACACACAGGCCCCACATTCAACACAATGTTCTATTAAAATATAGCATTTTGATGCCGTTGGTTTTGTAATTTTCTTATTTTGAGTGGAAATATTATACTCATCCATTATTTTTTATTCCCTTACCCTCTGTTATACAATGATAAATAAATTATTTAATTTTTTTTGATAAATCTTTTCTTTAATTCATCGTGATCGATTTTATCAAGATATCGAATGGTTTGGGCGGGTTGTTCGACCAAAATTGCATTTACCGGCACACCTTCGAGTATTATATCAGAGTTTTCCTGAGAAACCATTTTTACGGATATCATTTCTAACCTTAAACCATTTTCTTCTTCTTTCCTAATCATTACAATGTGGACGTCATTTACCGGTGAATAAATAAACCTATCGGGAACCTTACACGTTCCGTCCGGAAGGGGTGTGGATTGGAAGTGTCTGATTTTTTTCATTGCCCGGTTAAGTTTTGAAGCGGTTTCGTTAGTTTCATCATCAACAAGACCTGATTTACATGACTGGGATACCGGAAATACAGAAAATGCAGATACATATAGCAGTGTCTTAATTGCTTCACGCCTGTTTAAACATTGCTTTTTAAACATAGATTTTCCTTTCTTTTTTAATATTTGTCTTATACTGAATGAATAAAACAAATTTGTTGGGAATTATACTTTTACAAATAATAATAATTTTTTTAAAAAAAAGCAATAAAAAAATACAAATCATTTTGGTAGTGCAAATTAAATGAATTTAAACCGGTATCTTAGAAATGAACACTACAATGCGCTCAAAGAATTCACAATGGACACAAAGAGAGAACAGCCTACTCAAATTTTGAGCAATTAATACATTAATAAAATTTTTCCCTCTGTGAACTTTGTGCGGCCTTTGCGCCATTTGTGGTTTCTTCTTAAACGCTTGCCGGAAGAAGAGAACCACAAACGCTCCGTCTGAAGCAAGGACATCAGAGTAAAATTTTGTAAGTATTTTGCCGGGCGAAAAAAAAGACGCCAAAATCCGGCATGACTCAGGTCAGGCCAGCAGCTTTTCTCTCTTCTGCAGGCGGTAGAGGGCGGCAAGTATCGCTAAAATTGTTCCGATCATCAAATAGAGGCGGTTATAGAAAATGAACGCGCGCCATATCGTTTCATTCAGATCGCCGGGCATATCGAAAGGATTAAGAAATATATTCCACCTGGTATCTTCCAGAATGCCGCTGCTTATCCAGAAGATCAACAAGAAGATCACCATCACCGCCGCCGTACCGTTACCGCTGCGAATGAAGGTGGCAACCATAAAGGCAAAACTGCCGAAAAAGAAAACGGGAAACATGAGCTGAAAGGACATCTCAAAAACAGGCGCCGGATGGAGAATCAGCCGGCTGAACAGACTGAGGGCCAGTAGAACAACAATCACCATCAGATAGATGACCACCAGCCGTACCAGCCACACCTTGTAGCGGTAATTGGGAATCCCGGAGAGCAGCTCGCTCATGCCCCATTCCATATCATTATGAATACCGAAAGTAACCGGATAAAAAATAATCAGCAAACCCGGCAGTAACAGGGCATAATAAACGGTTGCTTCCGAAGGATTGGCGTCGGCGTCGAACATAATGATTGCGGAAATGATGATAAATATCAGCAGTCCGCTCAGCATAAAATGGATAAATTTATTGGCAAACAAAATTTTCAGGTTATACCTGAGCAAATTAACGCTTAAATTCAGTGTATTTCGAAAAGGTTTTTTCATGCCTCTTTCCCGTTCGATTCCATTTCTCCGGCCAGCCACAAATAGCCGTCTTCCAGTGTCGGCCTAACCGCCTGCGCGCCGGCAATGCTTGGTTTTTCAGAGGACAGACAGCGCACGCGGATTTTATCTTCGACCCGGATATGATGCACAATCTGATATTTTTTTCTGATGCTGTCAAATTCCTTCGGATCGATCAGAAACTGATAGACATTACCCGATGCCAGCCGGGTCATGCCCTGGGGATCACCGAGATAACGCACTTCCCCTTTATTCATTACAGCGACCCGGTCGCAGGAGCTGGCGATGTCTTCGATGATGTGCGTCGAAAAAATGACTACCCGCTCGCGACTCAGATGCACCAGTAAATTACGAAATCGTATACGCTCGCGCGGATCCAGTCCCGCCGTTGGTTCATCGACCACCAGGATACGCGGCAGGTGCAACAGGGTCTGGGCGATACCGATGCGCTGCTTCATCCCGCCGGAATAGGAAGCGATTTTATCGTGGCGTTTTTCCTGTAAATGGACGGCAGACAGCACATAGTCCACGCGCTCTTTTCTTTCCTGCTGACCGGTTAAGCCTTTCAGAATAGCCTGATAGCTGAGAAATTCTTCGGCCGTCATATTTTCGTACATACCGAATTCCTGCGGCAGATAGCCGATCAGTCCCTGCAGTTCCTCGCGTTTGTCCCGCGTGTCAATACCGTTGATTGTAATATAGCCGTAGTTCTGATCGAGAATGCCGCAAATGACGCGCATCAGCGTGGTTTTACCGGCGCCGTTCGGCCCCAGCAATCCGAACATGCCGCGCCCGATTTCCAGGGAAACACCCTTTACCGCGGTGAAGGGAATTTTGCGTTTTCCGATCACCGGTATAATCTGCACCAGACGGTAGAAGCGTTTGCGCAAACCGGCAAGGCGACCCGTCAATCGGTTAATGTTAACTTTTCTGTGATGCAGACGATGGGATGTTTTATATACCGTAAGGGCAAAATACCACAAGATACCAATGACCACCGGTAACAGCACCTGATCCCAGCGTAAAAACATAATTATTAAATTGATCAGCGGCACGCCCCACAGGTAGCCTTCCTGCAGTCTTTGATGCCATTTTGATTTGATTCTTATCACTGCAGACTGCGCACCGCCAGACTGTTTGAGCAGAAAGAAACCGTAAAAATATAGCGGGTGCAGCAGGATAAAAAACCACAGCTCACTCGGCTGATAAAAATAAATGAAGTAAACGGCAAAGGCTAAAAGCAACATCTGCCAGACCAGGCTGATTCTCAGTTCCGACCGACTTTTATCTTCATCGGCAACCGTTCTGCGTCCCTTGCGCCATTCCCTGATAAAACGGGAGGGATGATCATATATTTTGTACAGGTTATTAACGGAAATATGAATCGGTTCCTTTTCGGCGATCAAATCGGCCCTGGCCTGGCGCAGACTGGTCAGAATAAAATACAGCAGCGCGGGTACGGCAAATAATAGCAGGAAGAAATTCGCCACCCGCCAGATCACGGATTCGATTTCCGTAAAAATAAAGAAGCTGCCAGCGATAATAATCGCGAACTGAATTAATTTTAATTTCCAGTCAAGATTTTTGAACCAGCGCAGAAAACCTTCCAGCCCGGAATAGACCGTCGGCATAAATATCAGGGTAAAAACCGTACTCAGGGCCAGACCGCCGATCACGGTAATGGCGAAGGGCGCGGCAATCTGACTGACATATTCGGCCTGCCCCATAGCCAGGGGCAGCATGGCGGCAATGGTGGTGATTGCCGTGATCAGGATCGGACGCAAGCGGGCCTTGCCGGCCACGATGAGGGCGCGGGCGCGGTTATAGCCGCCTTGTCTCAACAGGCGCGTGTAGTCGATGAGAATAATGCCATTGTTCACAACGATGCCCAGCAATATCAGAAAGCCGATCAAAGTATTGGCATTGAGCAGCGAATTAGCGGTAAAAATAATCAGCCAAAGGGAACCGATGGCGGCGAGCGGTATGGTAAACATGATGATGAAAGGCGAGATCAGCGATTCAAATACCGAAGCCAAAACCATGTAGATGAGCAACAGGGCGACAACGGTTAAAAAATAGAAATCACTCAGATCGCTGTCATCATGGACCACATTTACGGCAATCCCGGCCGGTATCTCCATGGCAGCGATAATCTGATCAATCTCTCCGCGCGCCGATTCCAGGAATGTATTGTCGTCGGTTACTTCGCTGATGAAGCGGTAACTGATTTCTATCTGTCTTACCTGATTGATGCGGTTAATGGCCGATTCTCCCTGTGAATAGACAATCCGGCTGAAACGTTCCAGCGGAAACGTAACATTGTGCTCGTTGGGAACCGGCAGATTGCGTAAATCTTCGCTGTCGCGCTCTTCAAAAGCATCCATGCGCACTACAACATCGATTTGTTCATTTTCAAGTTTAAAAGGTACTTCCGTGCTGATCTCATTCCTGAAGGACGACAATTCCGTAGTCAGAGCTGACACAGGTATCTCATAGAATTCCATGGCCTGGCGGTCGTATAAGAGATGAATTTCCGGTCTGTCTTCGGCAACATCCACCCGCGCCCAGTCCACTGAATTCAGTTCTTCGAGCTGAAAGCGGATATCATCGGCGATGATGCGCATCAGATCATCATTTTGTCCTTTAATAACCACCTTTTCAATGTGGCGGCCGACACCCATTAATCGCCCCAGATTCCCGCCGGGCATATTCATTTCGGAACCTTGCCTGCCGCCGCGTCTGAATCGGCTGCTGGAAAGCGGTTGCTCAAAACTGACTTCGGCGATGCGAAAACGGCGCAGGCTGCGGTTAATCACTTCCTTTACGCCGCCGATATCCAGATCATTGATCTCTGCAAAGTCCTCTTTTAATTTCAACGTTAAAACCGCTTCCTCTTCATAAATCTGACTGATGATATCCTGAAGCTCCGGGACATCCTTCAACATTTCTTCAAGATCGGCCACGGCGGCATCGGTTGTTTCAAGCGTCGCGCCTTTAGGCATGGTCACATATAAATTGAATTCCTGTAATTCCGTTTCCTGAGATACATTAACGCTGACAGCCAGGGCGATGAGCAGGCTGGCCAAGAAAATGATCACCGTCGTCACTACTGTCTGCAGCGGTTTGCGCATGGCTGTTTTTAAAAACACCACATAAATCTGCATGATGCGGTGACGGGCGGAAATCAGTTTAAAATGAATTTTTTCCCGGTAGCGCGACAGGAAAAAATGAGTAATCATCGGGATCAGCATCAGAGCAACCACCAGCGAAACAAAGAGCGTCGAAATAATCGACACGCCGATCTGATAGCCCAGAATGCGCACAAAGAAATTCTCTGCAAAGATAAAAGGCAGAAAAACAATGACCGTAGTCAGCGTCGCCGCCAGGATCGAGCGCCAGACCTCGGCGCTGCCCTGCAACACTGCCCGGTCGATGTCCTTTTTGCGTGTAACCAGCCGGTAAATGTTTTCCAGCACGACAATGCTGTTATCCAGCAGCATGCCGATGGCCAGGGCCATCCCCACCAGGGTGAGACTGTTCAGAGTAATATCAAATGCATAAAACAGATTAAACGAAGTAAACACAGAAACCGGAATCGCCAGGGCTATCACCGAAACCAGGGGCAGGTTATGCAGGAAAAACCACAGGATCAGAATAGCCAGCAATGCGCCGATAATGGCCAGGTTGATAATCAGATCGATATTTTCCCGCAGATACTCGGCGCTGTCGAACTGCACCACCAGCGCGATATCCCGTTCGGCCATATCGGTATTGATTTTTTCAATCTGCCGATGCGTTGCATCCGATAATTCAAGCAGATTGACCTGTGTGTCACGGATGAGCTGAATGGTGATCGCCTCCATACCGTTGATGCGGCTGATCGTGGTTTCTTCCCTGACGCCGCGATTGATTTCGGCAATATCTTTGAGTAAAACCGGTACACGTGGATTCACAACAATATTTCCGATATCTGAAATCACACCGTAGTCGGCCACAACATTGATAAAATAACGCTTGCCGTTTTCTTCGATATTGCCGGCGTAGGTTTTCCCCTGATTGTTGGTCCTGATCAACTGCGCTACAGTTGCCGGCGTAATCTGATAGGCTTCGCAGATTTCCCGGTCAAGCACGACTTCAAGCGCGTATTCACTGCCGCCGTAAATTTCGATATTGGCGATGCCGTCGATGGACTCCAGTTTCTCGAGAATCTCATTTTCCGCGATATGACGCAGGCGGTCGCTGCCCCCGCCGCCGCGCAGCTCGAGATTCATAAACATATTGGCAATCTGTTCGGTGTCCACCTTGAATACCGAGACAAAAAACTGATCGTTTAGGGTTGCCTTTATGCCGTCGACCTGTTCCTGCAGGCGCAGGTAGGCATATTTGAGATTGACGTCGCTGCTGTATGTTACGAAAATCGTACCCCGCCGGCGGTCGGCATAGGATTTGATTTCCTCGATACCTTCCAGGCTGCCGATCACGCCTTCAAGTGGAATAATGGCCTCTTTTTCCATGATTTCAGGATCCATTTCCTGGGCGGCGCCAACCTGAATAATCAGGTAAGGCAGTTCGGCATTGGGCAGAAGTTCAACAGCCAGATTGCGGTATGAAATATAGCCGAGCAGTGTCATACCGATAAACAGCATCGCAATGGTTACTTTGCGCCTGATTATGAATTGAAGCATAGGCCGCCTATCCTCTGTCCAGCAGTGCATACACGCAGGGAATCACCGCGAGGGTGAGCAGCGTGGAAGTTATCAGTCCGCCGATCACAGCCAGAGCCAGCGGCGCCCGCAGAGCGGCGCCTTCGCCGAAACCAAGGGTCAGGGGAAACAGGGCCAGAATCGTTGTAATGCTGGTCATTAAAATCGGCCGGATGCGTCTTTGTCCGGCTTCGATAATTGCCGACCGCACATCCATACCGCTGTTTTTCAGTTGATTAATGGCGTCAACCAGAATAATGGAATCATTCACCGCGATGCCCACAAGCATGATGATACCGATATAGGCCATGATATTCAGTGGCAATCCCAAAAAGAAGAAGATAAACACCGCCCCCACGACGGCAAGGGGAATGGTCAGCAAAATGGTGAAGGGATGGATCAGCGATTCGAACTGCGAAGCCATTACCATGTAAATCAGAATCACGGATAAAATCAGGGCAAATTTCAGGCTGCCGAATGATTCGGCCCGTTTCTGCTCTTCACCGGTAATGGTGTAACGATAATTCGCCGGAAAGTCCGTGTTTTCCAATCTTTGCCTGATTTTTCCGATCACATGATCCAACGGAACATTGTCACTAATTCCGGCATTCAGCGTAACAATCCTGTTTTGATTGCGCCGGTTGATCTCTTTCGGCGCCCGGCTGATTTTTATGTCAACGAGCTCATCGAGCCGGATTTTATTTTGTCCGGGATTGATGTAAAGTCCGGGCAGTTGATTCAGTGTCGGTTCGGTCAATTGCAGCCGCAGCGTGCGCATTTCCCCTTCATTTTCCCACTGCCCGCTTTCCCGGCCTTCCAAAAATTCCTGCAATTGTTCGGTAATGGTTTGAATGCTGACATTATTGATGCCGGCGCGTATCCGGTCCACATACAGTTCAACCTGAAGGCGTCCCTCATCCATTCCGCTTTCAAGATTCAGCAATTCAGGGATATCGCTTATTCTGTTTTTTATACTGTCGCTCAGTGCCGCAAGCAGATCGGGATCTTCGCCCTGAATTTCGATCATGACCGGTTTATCGCTGCCGCCCAGCGTCGACTGCAGCGCCGACTGCTCTTTTTGGATGCGGAAGTCAAGCGCAGGCATTTGCTCTAATGCTTCCGTTAGCCGCCGGATATAAAAATCGGGACTTTTGGACGGATTGGTTCTCAAATAAACCTGCAGCAGGGCGCTGTTTTCATCGGACAGCGGCTGACCGCTTTCATGTGCATAGCCTGATACGCCCGGACCGGCAAGGGCATAAATCATTTCCAGATCATCCCCGGTTTGGCGGCGAATCATTTCTTCGACACCCAGCACGGTCTGATCGGTGCGCTGCAGGGCCGTACCCTGCTCCAGCTCCAGGTAAACACGGAAATGGTTGCTTCCGGCTTTGGGGATAAACTCACTGCCCACGACCGGAAGCAGCAGTACGGCGATGATTACCAGCAAAACGGCAGTAACGATAACTTTCCAGCGGTGATTAAGAATCCTGGCCAGCAGCGGTCTGTACCATTGAAATCGTAAGGAAGTCTCTTTATCAAACTGCGACTGTTTCCTTAAGAAATAGTGACTGAGCATCGGAATAACCAGTACCGCCACGACCAGCGATGACAGCAGTGAAAAAGCCACCGTCCAGGCCTGATCCCTGAACAGGACGCCGGCCGCACCGTGCAGGTAAACAATCGGCAAAAAAACAATAATCGTAGTGATGGTCGATGCGGTAATCGCCCCGCCCACCTGCGCCGTACCTTCTATTGCGGCTTCTTTCAGCATTTTCCCGGTTTCCATATTTCTGAATATATTTTCCATCACCACAATGGCATTATCTACCAGCATACCGGCGCCCAGCGCCAGTCCGCCCAGGGTCATGATATTCAGCGTTAAACCGTTGAAATACATGAGATTGAACGTGGCAATCACGGAAATCGGAATGGCGATGCTGATGATCGCTGTGCTGCCGATCCGTCTCAGAAAAACAAAAATAACAATAATTGCCAGAAAAATACCGATCAGGGCGCTTTCCTCTACTTCGCCGATAGCGGCATTGATAAATTCTGCCTGATTATTCAATATTTTGATTTCGTATCCCGGCAGAGCTTTGCGCATATCCCGCAGCGCGCTGATCAGATTATTGGTCGCCGAAACCGTGTTGTATTTCATTTCTTTATACACGGCCAGGGCAATGGCGCGCTGTCCGTTAATGCGGACGATGTTCACGGGATCGGCGTTGACAAAGTCAATGTTTGCAATATCTTTCAGAAATACCGGTACCGGCGTTGCATCATCTACTTCGGTTTGGGCTTCCGGAATTTTACTGGTCACGATCACATTGCCGATGTCAGCAAAAGACTGAAATTCACCCACCCCTTTAATCACGTACTTGATTCCCATTTCCACGATCGAACCGGCGGTGGCATTGCGGTTGTAACTCCGGATTTTATTGCCAATTTCAGAGAGCGACAGGTTGTAAGCTTCCAGCAGGTAGGGGCTGATTTCAATGATTACTTCTTTATCCTGCTGTCCGATCAGTTCGACGGTGGCGATGCCCTCCTGGCGCACCAGTTCATTGCGGATATAATTTTCAGCCGTCTTGCGCAGCTCATCCATATCGGTAATCCGGGGATGGGTCAGGCTCATCAAAACGATGGGTTCGGCATTGGGATCATATTGGCTGACCGTAATTTCATCGATATCCAGATTTTGGGCAAAACTGCTGATGCTTTTTTGCAGATCAAGAAATGCTTCATCCATGTCGGCATCCCAGCTGTATTCGACGGTGACGCGGGCCTGACCGACCCGGCAAACCGAGGAAACGCCGGTTGCTTTTTTTAAACGAATTGCCACCGATTCGATACTTTCGACATACTGCCGTTCCATTTCCTCGGGGGGCAGCTCACCGGATTTGATTTCCACAAAGAGGCGGGGATTGTTAAGATCGGGAAACAGGTCCATACCCAGTTTATCAAAAGATATTACCCCAAGCAGCAAAATCGCCAGCATGAGCATCAGAATGGAAATCGGATAATTTACAGAAAATGCGCTAATATTTTTTATCATGCCATATTTCTTTTTTATTTAGCAGTTTATCTGACCACTTTTACTTTCGAATGATTTTGCAGTGTTTCGAATCCTTTAACAATCAGGCGCTCGTCCTTGCTGAGTCCTTCGGTCACCTCGACCTGGTCGGCATTTTCAAGTCCGGTTTTGATGGCGCGCTCTTCCGCGGCGCCTTTGGCCATGACGAAAACGGTTTTGCCGCGCCGCCTGGTCAGGATGATATCCCTGGGAATGACAACCACATTTTCCCGGGAGCGGACGACAATTTCCACCTGCACGAACATACCCGGCCGCAGCAGCAGGTCAGAATTATTAACGATAATCTGTGTTTTGAAAGCGCGGGTTTCCGGATCGATGGCCGGCGAAACGTGTTTTACAGATCCTTCCAGTGTATCGCCGGGGGCGCTGTAATGCATGAAGCGCACTTTCTGGTCCATGGCAACGCGGGTCAGTTCTTTGGCCGGCAGATTAACTTCGGCATAAAGTTGTTCGTAATCCATAATTTCGGCCATGAGCTGACCGGCGGCTATTTTACTGCCCGTGGTGTAATAGGGCAGATCGACTATCAGGCCGTCAAATGGGGACTTAATCTGCATTTTTCCGATCTGAAGCAGAGCGTTTTCATAATTATACTGCGCTTCGATATAGGCCTGTTCGCTGTTTTTCAGCTCCCGCAGGGTCACGCCACCCTTATCGTACAGGGACTGCTGTTTTTCGTATTCGTTTTTGGAAATATCCAGATTGAGTTTTTTCGCTTCAATGCGAACATTGTTTTCATGCTCGGCATTATCCAGATATACAATCACCTGATCCTGCCTGACCCGGTCGCCCGGCGCAAATGGCTTTTTGGTTTCCGGATTAACCGCGCGGCGATAATAACCGGCGATTTCCGAAGTCAGCTGCGTCTGTTTAACAGCGCGGGCGGTCGCCGTGCCGGTTATGAATTCCTCGATCGAGCGCAGTTTCACTTCCTCGACGCTGACCGGAACGGTCAAATCCAGACTGTCATCAAAATCCGTATCACGGCATGAAAATAAAAACAGCGTAAATAAACAACAGATTATAAAAACTTTCACCACACACTCCTCTTTATTGAAATTACCCTAACGGCGTCAGGAGTTCATTTTTCATTGATTTATACGGCATTAATCGCCAAATTATCATCATTATTCAAAATCTATTAATCCGGAAATCCAATAATTCAATTAATATTTTCTCAACAATTCCACATGCAATATGGGATTCCTTCGTCAGCGATGAATTGCTTCCTCGCAACGAAGGCGTCCCTTCGGGGGAATTACAATAACAGTTACCAATAATCAATCACTCCACCAATCCATTCTTCCAGCAAATCAATGCTTTCATTCCCCGGTTCATTCAATCAATACCGGGCGTTCTTTCTCAAAATCCCACAACGATTGTACTTTCAGATCGAGCAGGGCCAGCTTATAGGCTATGATTGCATCAACCAGTCCGATTTTAGCCTGTGACAACTGATTTTGTGATAATTTCAAATCCATGCTGGTCAGATCACCGTTTTCGTAGCGCTCCAGATTAATATCATAAGTCAGTTGGGCGTTTTTGACATTTTGCTGGGCAATATCAATTTGCAGCGTCTGATTCTTTACATTGCGAAAGGCCTCGCGAATGCCGATGATAATTGATTTTCTTTGTTCCTCTGCGGTCAGCTTACTGCTTTTAACCGAAATATCAGCCGCTTTGATTCTCGAATCTTTTTCACCCCAGTCGTAAAGCGGTATTTCCAGTGACAGGGACAAATTCTGATTTTTTGTCGGCGCCTGATAAACATCGTCAAATCGCTCATCGTTGCCGATGATACCGTAAGCAAGCGAAATATTGCCTTTAAATTCATTGGTGCCGGAGGCGCGAATCAAATTGGCTTTAGCGTTATAGATGTCAATTTTATGCTGGCGCAGCTCCATGCGGTTTTTCAGTCCGTAATCAATGGCCTGCTGTAAATCTACCCGGATATCCTCGCGGGAAATATCGGCAATCACGTCAATGCTGTCATAAAGCGAGATCCCGATCAGTTGTTTAAAGCGGTCCAGCGCATTTTCCAGAGCCACCTGACTGTTATAGACACCGGAACGGCTGTTGGCCAGATTGAGCTCGGACTGATACAGCTCCTCTTTGGCGGCCAGACCAGCGTCTACTTTATTCCGGATGATTTTGTGGCTGTTCCGGGTATTGAGCAGTTCCTCGCGGGCCACGCGCAGGCGCATCTTCTTCTGGTATACATCGAAAAAAGATTGGGCCACGCGCTGTTCCAGCATGAGCTCCTGAATTTTATAGTTCAGCCAGGCGTTTTCGAGATCGAGCCGCACATCCTCCAGTTCCAGCTTGCGCCGGTTATAGGTAAAAATGGGCTGATCGAGTGCAAGATAGAGATTGTTGCTGTACGTGCGGCTGCGCGAGTCGCGTATTCCCAGAGGCGACTGATCATAGTTGATATCGGAATCGCGATAGACAAACTGATTTTGCAGGGACAGCGTGCCGTCGGTCCAGATCAACGGCTGTGAAATACTGAAAATACCCATGGATCGTGTGGTTTCGATGGTACGCCACGTATTAAGCTCACCGCTGAACTGGCGGTTATTGGAATATTCCAGCGGTTCCAGATTCAGACTGAAACGCGATCTGAGCGCTGCTTTCTGGGCGTTAAGCAATTCCTGACTGCGTTCGAGACTGAGCTGTGTCTGCTTTAAATCGGGACTATTTTCGCGGGCGATTTCCATTGCCCCCTCCAGTTGCAGGACCTCAACCTGGGCCCTGACGCCGGCAATCAGCAGACAAAAAATCAGTAAAATTAATTTAAGTAAATGCATCTGTTTATAACTCTTCCTCTCCCCTTTTTCTATTGAACTTTCGTGCTGATTTGATCATCTGTCCCCCTCACCCCTTGCTTCCCCTCCCCCGCGAGCGTGGGAGGGGATACAGGGGATGGGGTTTTGGCGTTGGCAAAGTCAGAGATACACGCTCAGATTTCGCAAGTAAGAATCTAACAGGTACCAGTAACCAGTAACCAGCAACCAGTCACAAGTAACCAGCCGCCAGTTACCGCCTCACCCACTTCACCGCATCGGCAAAAACCAGCCGGAGATTGCTTTTATCGCTGAGCGTTACCGTAGCCGAACCCTTCGAAAAATAAAATGTACCCAACAGATTCCAGCCCTCGCGGGCGCTCTCGGTATTAATGGCAATTTTATCGCTGCCGTCATCATGTTCGATGGTATAGTGAAAAGTGCCGAATAATTTCCGGTCCCTGAATCTCCTGCCCATCATCTGCATGCGGTAATTATAAGTATAGACCTCATAATAACCGCTTTCCGGAATATTGGTTGTCCAGGATGCATGACGCTCACCCTCACCGGAGCCGATTATTCTGGCCGAACGGACATATGTGCCGTAAAAATCGGCATTTTTCCACAGCACCCAGCGATTGGGCACGCGCCAGAAATTGAACCGGTAAAATTCATTTTCATGCTCATTATCACCGAATAACCAGCGTTTAATCAGGGCGCCGCTGGCGCTGTTTGTGTAGCTGAATCCCGGACTGTCATTATCTACGATCAATTCTTTGCCTGAATTTATTTGCTTTGCTGAATCAATTTCCCTGCTGCCATCAAAAGCACTGAAATTCGGTCGCTCCTCCACATCCTCAAATCGTCGTGAGTATATCAGAGGAATATTACGGGCAATGGTTGGATTGATCAGCATCAGACGCGGCTGACTATCCAGTACAATGCCGACCTCCAGCGCTTTCCCGGCCGGAACCCGGATAAATCGCACCGTTTCATCCCGAGCGCCGCTAAATCTGCCTCTGCCGAATCTGCGCGGACCGCGGTACAGAAAGGTCACATCTAAATAACCGTCGGCTGGTTCCGGATTGGTCACTTCGAACAATAGCTGATATTTTTCCTGTTCATCTTTAATGATTTTGAACATTCGGAAATGATCATAGAGAAATCCCGGGATATGCTTGTTTTCGTACCAGTTTTCAGTTATCGTTTCCATGTTGAAACCGTATTTATCACTGACTTCAGCAATTACTTGTTCTGCTGGCATTGATTTAAATTGACGGTCTTCAACAATCTGATTAATGAAGGCGTCAAAATCTGGATCATTAGCCTTTGATTTTAGGATATTGATCAGAAATTTACTTTTAGTCGTCAAAACGGCCGGCAATATATCCGGCTCAATCCATTCCTGTAAGACTTCTTTAAGACTATGTTCCTTAAGAACACGGCTTACTTTTTCCGCTTCAGTTAATTCGGGATCAAAAAAATCCGCCCGACTCTCTTCGACATTTATCCGGTTATAGAGGTAGGATTCAAATGCCCTGTCGAGCAGGGGTATTTTACGGGAATGGAAATGAACCGCGTGCGTATAAAAGTTTGGAAAAGGATTAAGATTCGGCGTATCGCTGATCATGCCGCTGCGTTTTAATCCCCGGAAAGAATCACCGCCGATAACTGTTTCCATAAATCTTTTGAACATATTAACCTGTTTTTCGATATCGGTCATCGTGTATTCGATATTCGAGCGGACATAATCCATCCGCTGACTCATCAGTTTAAAATCGGCCTCGAAATAAAACAAGGCATTTTCCGGCAACAGGCACTGTTCCGGCAATACATAACCGGTGGCCTCAGTGTGAACGCGTTGGTGGGCATAGAATTGCAACGGCACTTCCACAATGGAAAAACGGTTAAAGGGATAATTTAATTGCAGTTTATTGGTATAATCCTGTTTTAATTCTTTGATTACGCTCTTCAGCGTATCCCTGATATCCGTAAAATAAGGCTGGTAATAATCATGATCGCGATGCCTGTAAAGATTATATGTAATATCTTCCACGATCACAGAATCACGCTGATAATTGCCGATAATCAGTGAAACGGTCGGCAATGGTTTCTCCGGTGAAAAACGAAAGTTGCCGGGTTCAGGATTTTCTTCCTTTCCCTGGGCAATGGCTGTCAGATCTTTATTTGTTTTAACAAGAATTGTGTAACGGCAGAAATTTTTATTATTATTTTGCGGAAAAGTCATACTAACCGGCAGTCCGGCCACCGGATACCATAAGGATGACCCGGTCAGTAAAACATAATCCGGTTCAACGAAACTGTATTTTTTTGAAAATTTATAAAGCCAGATGTTTTGCAAAGTGCGGCGTTTGTTCCGGTCGATGTCCAAATAACAGGCGGCATCATCGGGTCTGCCGCGGTAAACAAATTCCATGGAATCAGACGCGCCGGGCAACAGGACCTTTGCAGGATAAATTTCAATCAGATGAGCGACACGGGATAATCCGGTTTCATTACCGCGGACATGCACTTTTGTTATCCTGAATCCGGGATTTAAACTGAAAAAATATTTTTCAAGCGCCCGGTCATTTTCATTTCTGAATTTTATTTTGACCTCTACTTCAATTTCTTTGCCGATATGCCTGACATTAATCTCATATTCCAGTGGCGTAACACCGGAACGGTTGAGATATTCTTCATTGAGGGCAGTCATTTTTCGACGCAGGATTTCCCCCTCAGCTATACGCTCAATATACTGATAAGACAGCAGAGTTGTAACCGCCAGCAGTAAGGTGGCCGACAGGGGAAGAATTATTTTTAATTTATTGGACTGGGCCAGTCGTGGAAACAGCAAAGCCGTAACCAAAATAAAAACCGTTCCGATCAGCAGATAGATCGAGCGTTGAACAAGCACACCGTTCAACTCACTGATGCCGGTAAAATCCGAAGCGATAAGCGGCAGGCTGATACACAGCACATCGAAAAAATGATCGGCATTATCCCTGAGATAAAATACCGTGAGTGAAAGATAACCGAGAACAAGGAAAATGGTAACCGCCTGATTTTTAATCAGCCGCATTAAAAACAAACTAAGGCCTAAAATAAAGAGCATCGCCGGCAGGGCGATGAGCAGCGGATAAATCAGATACAGCGAAAGCCTGAAATTTATGTTGGTGAAAACAATATGTATCAATGCCGTGAGCATCAGATTAAGTACGATGATGCTGCTGAACAGCAGCAGGATACCCAAAATCTTCCCGGTCAGATATTCCATGTTTGTCATCGAATGGATGTAGATGACCTGCGTGCTGTTCAATTTGCGTTCGCGTTTGAGGATATCGGTAGTTAAAAATAACAAAACCAGACTCTGGGCGATGGTCAGAAAAAATACGTTTATAAAGGGCATAAATGCGGACATATCTCTGAAAACACGGGGCACATCCGTAAAGGTACTGAATACGACCAGGTTAAAAATGAGCAGCATCCCTGTTGAACCGAAGGCAAAAATCCGGAAAAACCAGCTGCGCATCAGCGTCAGTATTTCGAATCGGGCATGCGCCCAAAATCTTTTCATAAATTCAGGCATCCTGGCGCTCCATAAACCAGACGTAAGCATGTTCGAGATTCGGTTCTATTTCCCGCCCCTGATAACCGTTCAGGCTGTCGGCAACTACCTGTAACTGCCAGCCGTGCACCGACGGTACCGTTGAAATTACCACAAAGGTTTCTTTAATGGCTTCCAGTTCACTGTCAACCGCTTCAATCTGAAAAGTATGCCCCCTGGCCTGTTCGATGAGAGTCGAAGGCGAACCATGAAAAGCCAGACGTCCCCCGAGCAGCAGGGCCATGTCCCGGCAGGTACTGGAAATATCACCGACAATGTGGGTGGATAAAATAATAATACGGTCTTCCTGACTCATATCGGTGAGGATATTTCTGAATCGAATCCGTTCTTCGGGATCGAGACCGGTGGTCGGTTCATCTACGATCAGGATTTTGGGATCGTTAATCAGGGCCTGGGCGATACCCAGCCGCCGCTTCATGCCCCCGGATAGCTTATTGGCCAGCCGGTCGCGCACCTCGTAGAGTCCCACTTTTTCAAGCATCTCATCGATGACTTTTTTCCGTTCAACGGCGAATTTTTTGCCGGAAATCCGGGCAATATAATCCAGAAATTCCCAGGTTGTTACTTTTGGAAATACGCTGAAATCCTGGGGCAGATACCCAAGCAGGCGGCGGATTTCTTTTCTGTTTTTCAGAAGATCAAGGTCATTGATTTTCACACTGCCTGCGGTTGGCTTGAGTAAAGTGACCAGAATGCGCATTAAAGTGGTTTTTCCGGCGCCGTTCGGGCCCAGCAAACCAAAAACGCCGTTTTCAACAGATAGTGTGATTTCGGAAAGCGCCGGTTTGCTTCCGTTATAAATTTTCGAGAGATTTGAAATTTCAATTTTCATTTCAGATGATTCACTTGTTCATTATTCTGAAGTCTTAAACTGCTCTACGAATAAATTGCGCATTTGTAACAAAAATATTAGACATTTGAAAATTCTTTTTATTCCTCCGGAAATCTGATCATCATTCTGAACCGTAGTACGCTTAAATCTTAATAAATATTTAATTCTGTACAAAATAAATACATTGCACCAATCTCAGACCCCAACCCTGCACCCTTCCCCACGGGTGGGGAAGGGATGGGATGGGACGTATATTTGTTATTCAGGCAAATTATGCATTCAATTTTATTATTTTTTACAAATATAAAATTCATTGTTACCCGAGTTAAGTTTTCTTTACCATCAATTCATTCAGAAATAGCGGCCTTCTTCAGCGGATGGGCTTCGGTTGTAAAAATATAATCATCCAAACCGACCGGCGCCGTATCCGAAAAAAGCAGATAGAGATATTTCAAAGTTTCCGCCAAAAAATAGCTGGGCATCAAATCACCCTTTTCCTTGCTGCGCACATCCCGGATAATGGTATATCCGTTTTCGGTTCTGCAGTATTTTTGTATATCCTCAAATATTTTTTTAGCGGCAATCAGAAATTTTTCATCCGCGGTGAAATGAAACAAATAATAGAGCGATTCGATAATTTCCGGTCGCAGGTAATAAAAAGCACCCCGTTCCGGTATTTGCATTTCCTCAAAATTCAAAACCTCCGGTTCAAGATTATGTAAACTCCACATTTTCAGGCAGGATGACATCAGTTTGCGGGCCCGAACAGTATCACCGGCTAAAGCCAGCACGGCCGGAAAAAAGGCCTCAAGCGCGCCGAATTCTGCTGCATTAAGATTACCTGTATGCATATCGACCCGCCCGTACCAGAAACCGCTGTTCGTATCCACGGCCAGATGGCTGTTGAGCGCTGTAATATGCACATCCCACATGTGTCTAAAATCAGCATCGTCAAACAGCAGCCAGCTTTTAAGCAGATATTCATAGTAAGAATCGATCATGCCGCCGATGTGACTGCGCTGATTGGTCCATGCACCCGTTTCCACATTGATCGACTGTCCCGGCAGATCATTTGCCGGGCGCTTTTCAAATAAGGCGCGGATGCCCTGTTTTGCCTTTTGATAATAAACCGGATTTTGGGTTAAACGGCTTAACGTACCAAATTCCAGCATTAATGTGGCAATTTCCGCGGGATTGGAATTGGGATCGGACAATGCGCCGGTTTTCAGATTAACATAACGATAGGGCATCCCGGTTTCTGATTCGAAGGCAGGCAGCAGCCGGTCGGCAAGATCGACTGCCAGGTCAAGCAGTTGGCCATCACCGGTCATTTGATATGACGTTAGTAATCCGCCCATAAGGCGAATCGTGACCTCGAAAACCTGAACATTAATATCTTTATCCCAGCTTGTTTCAGCGGCTATCCATTCACCTACAGAGTCTGCTTCTGTGTCGAAACCCAGAATGATCAATCCATCGAGGGCGTCAATGGGCGTCATTTGCAGGGATTGCCCGTACCAGTTATGACCGCTTTGGCTCAGCGGTTTCAATTCATCAGAACCCCATGCATATTTCTTGTAATTCTGCCAGGCAAAATCATATTCGGTTTTAACCTGTTCGGCCAGGGCTTTCCGGTCCACGTGTTGTGTTTTACATTGGATCAAAAAAAACGGAATGAAGGAAAGAATCAAAATAATTCTGATCATCGTAAGGGTCTCCGCACAAATCGGTAAATATGAAGCAGATCCCGGAGCAGGTATCCAGACAATTCCGCATCCGGTATAAAACAATTTCTGTCGGTCAAAGGACAGAAAAATCAATCTTCGTTAAATAAATATTCCAGCGGTTTCAAACTGGTTTCGATATTTTGAGGCAGTTCTTTTGCGAAAACATCGAGAACGATTAGGGCATTGATATTGGCGTCTTTCGCCGGCAGCGATCGTAAACGCTCGGCCATGCAGCAGTTCACAACCTGGATATCTTCATAGATTTTTTTAAGTTCTTCAAGATCCCAGTCGCCGGTCTCTCCTTTGTTATGCTTGAAATACTGACCCAAAAGATAGGTACTTGCCGCGCGATATACCGTTTCCTCAACCGAGGCAAAAGGCAGATGATAGCGCACCATCGGTTTTAATTTGGATAGTATCGGACAGCCGCTGCTGACCATATAAATACCGAGCATGGAACCCAGTCCGCGCTGCACGGTAGTATCGGCGGCATAAACGCGTTCCGCATTTTTTACGATCACTTTAACCTTTTCATAGGAATAAACATCCTTGAAGTGCGGCAGGATATCGACCAGATTATGGGATATGGGGCAGAATGGATGCGTATCGGAATTTAGCGTGCAATTGGTACACTGGTGATTTTCCAGCGCTGCCCAGCGTGATCCTTCTCTTTCGGGAGCGGTTGCCAGATTGAGCGTTTGGGCATCCAGTTTGATATCAAAAACAACGGCTCTGTCGTCACTGAATTTAAAGGTGTACTGGAAATTGATCGTTTTTGATTCAGCCATTATATATCCCCTGCCTTAAAAGTGAACGGTGTTAAATTGCCCCGGTTGTGTGTTTATCAAATCCGGCTATTGTTAAAATTTTGCCGATCACTTATTATTCTGATTACGCCTCATAGAATTTAAATGATTTGTATTTTGCCTGCAACCAAAAAGTTTTTCCCATATCAGACACTATGTCTTTTTGACTACAATGCCGCCTAAATTCATCTTCAAGCTATTTTTCCCGTCAGGATGCCTCAAACGGACTTTCAATTTGTATTAATTCGTAATAGTCAAAAAATCAAAATACTTTAGCTTTCCTGAATTTCTTCTTTAAATGCTGCCACTCTTCTCTGGAATAAGCTTTCGCCAAACTGTTTTCCTGGTTTATGTCCTTCCTGCAGCAGGGTTTGTCCCGTTACTTCTTGTTCAATTTTTCGAACCAGTTTGATCAGCCGTTCAACTTTTTCGAAACGCCGGACCTCGGCTTCAAAATCCACGCCACTGCGATGGATCGCATCCAACTTGGCTACCCTGAGGAGCTCGTCCAGGTGTCTGTTCATCTGTAATGCCCATCTGACGAATTTACCGGGACGCATTTCATCAGCTTTTTTTATTTTCATATGTTCGGCGGCGCAAAATTTTCCAAAAGTTTCCAGTTTTTTGGGGACTTTTAAGCGTTTGCAGAAATTACCTACCTCGGTAACGCCAAGCTCGTGATGTCCGTGATGGTCGGGGTGTTTTGCTTTATCCGTTTTTCCTTTACCGAAATCATGCACCAGCAGACCGAATCGTTCCCGCGGATTTGTCCCGAAGTTAATCAGATTC
The DNA here is from genome assembly GCA_964467525.1 of uncultured Calditrichaceae bacterium. Taxonomy (GTDB): domain Bacteria; phylum Calditrichota; class Calditrichia; order Calditrichales; family Calditrichaceae; genus CAYXRA01. The sequence goes on along the minus strand of CAYXRA010000065.1, from coordinate 2,581 downwards.
ATCGTATGATTAAATGCCGTGCCGTCATGACGATCCGGTACACGCAAAGCGGCAACCTCCGGAAAATGCACATCTAAAACATCGACTTCATTCAAAATTTCAAAAAAACGGCGCGGATTTTTCAGCTCAAACACTTTTTCGACTTCTTTCCAAACGCGCTCAACCGTAAGCGCATACAGTTCCTTTTTCATGGAATGCATTAACAGCAGGGTTTCGGGATCAACGCTGAAATTAAATCTGCCTGCAAATCGGGCTACCCGGTAAACGCGCAGCGGATCTTCTCCGAATGCCGGCGAAACATGGCGCAGTTTTTTATTTTCAATATCCGGGATGCCTTTGAAAGGATCGGCGATTCCTCCGGTCAGTACGTTTTTGGCGATGGCGTTTATCGTAACATCCCGGCGCTGCAGGTCTTGTTCGACAGTGACAGAGGGATCGCTATAAAAAGTGAAACCATGGTAGCCTTTGCCTGCTTTTTGCTCTTTCCGGGCCAGGGCCACTTCACTCACTTTGCCGCCGATATCAACCAGGAAAACCGGAAAATCGCTGCCGGCCACCTTTTTAAAGGGCAGCGACTCAACCGCTAAACCGGTAATCATATAATCCCTGTCCTCGGAACCGATACCCATGATTTCATCACGCACCGCACCGCCCACAAGCCACAGCGCGCCGCCGCGATGATCGATGAATTCGGCTAAATCTTTTTCATTTTTAAATTTCAAACTGATCCGTTTCGTAGTATTAATGCTACAGGATTTTTAATTCGCTTATCCGGAAGGTTTTATGATTTCAAATATTTTATTATCTTTTATATGATCCTGAAGCGATCGTCTTAAAAAGTCGCCCCCATTCATTATTCGAGTGCCTTTTTGATTGCTTTTTTAGCTTCTTCATAGCCGGCATCGATCAGAGCTTCCACCTGACTGGTATCGACCAGACTGAATTCCGAAAGATCGGGCGCGATTAAAAGATCGGCCTGCTCCGTTTGCAACTCCGTTGCATGCATTAGATTCATGTGCACTGTATTCACAAGCACATCGATGATATTTTTCGGTTTTTTAAACGCATGATAAGCATTAAGGTCCACGGCGATGATATAATCACCGCCCAACGATTTCAAGGTTGCGAGGGGTACGTTTTCAACCACGCCGCCGTCGACCAAAAACTGATCATCTGTTGTTACCGGTCGAAATACGCCGGGAATACAGGAGCTGGCCATAACCGCTCTGGCGACATTGCCTTCCCTGAGTACGATTTTTTCACCTTTGGCAATATCACAGGCAACCACCGCCACCGGAATTTTCGCATCCGAAAAATCACCGCTATCCGTGTATTTATTAATCAGATCGGCCAATTTCTCATTGGAAAGCAGCGCATACTGTGAAAGGGAAAGGCTGGATATGTTGAGCCAGTCCAGATCGAGGGCGATTTCCCTGAGCTGTTCACTGCGGTGGCCAAATGCATAAAGCATCGCTACAAAGGCGCCAATACTGGTGCCGGCGATGTAATTAACCGATATGTCATTTTCTTCGAGTGCTTTAAGCACACCGATATGCGCGGCGCCCAGCGCCGCGCCGCCGCCCAGGGCTAAACCAATCTCACTATTTTTATCCAGCTTCTTCAATACTAATCCTCTGTCTGAGTATTCATGGTTGAACTGATACGCTGAATTAACCATAGCTCGGGAATGATTTCGGCAATCAGCTTACCCGCTTCAAGAATACGCACGACGGCGCTTTCCGATACAACGACGGCCACGGATTCTGTATTTCGGGTTATCGATGCCGCCGCCACATGACGACTGCCTAATCCAAGAGGCAGGTTAATATTCTTGCTGCTGGCGTCAATATAGCGGGCAGCGGATTTCACAACGCCGTCTTCGGTTACGATAAATGCACCATCAAGTTGTGCCAGCTCTTTTACCGTTTCGCGTAAGTTGGCATCTGTGATGTGTTTCTCTTTGTCATTATGTCCCTGAAGCGGATCTAAAATCAGCGGCCAGGATAATTCCAGAACTGACTCCGTATCTCCGATAATGAAAATGGTTCCTATTCGCCGGCCTTCACGGCCTTCTCTGGAAATCTCTATTGCCAGTTCCGCAACACTGCGCAGGATTTTCGGATCAACCTGGCGTTCTTCATTACAAATTTCATCCAGCCGCAACAGAAATTTATGCGATTGTTCCGATTCCGTCCGCGGCGGCAATTTCTTATTGTTGGAATGCATGGTTTACCTGACTTGTAAATCATCTTTGCGAAAAATACCGTTGTTTGAATGAACAACAGATCGTGAATTGAACATCATCAATTGGAAAAATTTGCATTCCCGAACCTTTTTCTGCTCAGGATAACAAACCACAATTATGCAAATGAAACATCCATGTTTTAGCAACCACAAAAACATGATTAAATATACAAAGACCGTTTTTTAGTTAGTAAAGCAAGCCCCCCTCCCTGGCGCAAGCCACCTGCCACAGGCGCCCCTTTGGGGCCTGCCCCAAAGGGGCAACACCTCCCTCCCGCCAATGCGCTGATCTTTATACACACTTAACACCGTGGGTTTATGGGGATGGGCTACTGTG
>CAYXRA010000064.1:0-23218 GCA_964467525.1 uncultured Calditrichaceae bacterium | reverse complement strand
TAAACAGATGAAAATTTATTAATGATTTAGTTTGTTTATGTCGAATAATTGCATTATTAATCAGGAGTAAAGTTTAGCTAATGTGACTCAGCCGGGATTTAGGTGTGAAACATAATTTTTTGGTAATTAAAAATTTGCATGATTGATTTTAAGTTATAGATTAACATTAAATGTTAACGTCAGGCCGTTAATGATTCGGGTTTTGAATTTTTAGATCTACCGGTCATGCGTTATGAGAAGAGCTGAAACAAAAAAAATACCGGACAAATTGCCCGGCAGTCTTTTTGGCATAAATAAAAAAATTAGCTTTGATAGAAGGTTAGGAGAATAAAATGTTAAGTGCGCGCAGGTTAATAAATGATTCGGGCAGCGAGTCTATTTTGTTTGCCCATAAGGCGACCAATCTTATCAAAGACAATAAGCTAAAAGATGCCCTTCAGCTTTGCGAAGAAGGGGTTAAGCGCTTTCCGTTCTACAGCGAAGGCCATAATGCGCTGGCACGTTGCTATCAGCTTAATAAACAATATGATGAGGCAGTCAAAGAGTTTGAACGCGTATTGTTTTATTCTCCCGGCCATATCAAAGCACTAAAAGCGCTTTCCTTCCTCTATTATCAGAAAAAACTGCGCCAGAAAGCCAATAGCCTATTAATGACCAACGCACTTTATGATCCCCTGAATTCAGAATTGGTCGGATTGCTTAAATCCGAAAAAATATATGAAATGATGTATAAAGAACTTCCTGGCGCCCAAAAAGATGCGGAAACCTCATTCACCGCAGAGGAAGAGGTTTCGGCGATTATCGGTGAGGAAGAAGAAGTGGAAGAGGATATCCTCGGAGAATCTTCCGATTTCAGCGAAGCGTTCATCGGGGCTGAACCGGATGAGGAATCAACCATTGAAGATAAAGCCTTCGAACCGGAATTCGAAGAAGATGAATCAGGCATGGAGCCGGAAATCAACATCGCCGGTGAAAATTCCCCCCCCGCAGATGATGAGAATTCAACGGATTTATTCCCCGAGGATGAAGAGTCAGATACTTTGGATGATATTAGCGGTCCGAAGATTTCTGAGGAAAATGACAAAGAGGGAGCCGGCAAAACCGAAAAATTTGCTGATGATGAGCAGGAGCCAGATGCGGATGCCCGAATTGACGCAGCAGTGGATGAAGAAATTATTCCTGCCGATCCGGACAGCGGCGAAATAATCGATGTCAATAAATTTTCTTCTCCCGAATATATCAGTACGGAGGATGACAGCCAATCCGATTTTGAAAGGGACAATATAGTCGATCATCTCTCGGAGTCCGATAAAGATGAAGAAAAAATTGATCTGAGTAAATTCGATAACCGCAAGGATGATTTCTCAACGTTGATGGACGGATTGTTCGAAGAAGAGGATAAACAGTCCGATGAAGCTACCCCCGGTGCCGAAAGAGATGCCGGTTCGAAGGCACGTGCGGAAACGGACAGGGATGACATAGAAGAAACTGCCGAGGAAAGACCTATCCTCGATACGAACTTAATCTTTATGGATAAAAAACAGGAAGATGAAGAAAGTGATGTTGACGAGCCGGAAATCACAGCAAAAGATGAATCCGGCGAAGAGGCGATTGCCGATTTTAACACACTGGAGCGGGATCTCAAACAGATAACCGATGTATACGAGCCAGAAGAATCCGTTGAAGAAACAGAAAAATCCGGAGAAAGTGGTGAAGAAAAAGATCACCTCAATGAGGTTATCAGGAAGATAGATAAAAAAGTGGAGGAAAGAAAAAGCGACCTGGATGAAAAAGTGCCTGTAGACGAAATGAAAACAGCGCAGGCCCTGGAAGAAGATGAAGTGAGTATAAATGATATCCTCGAAAATCCAAACTTATTAACAACAACATTTGGTGAAATACTGATCGCTCAGAAAAAGTTCGGCGATGCCCTGCGGGTTTTCAAGGAACTTGCCAAACGCGATCCTGAAAATGTCAGGCTTAAAAAGAAAATTGAATTTCTGGATAAGATGGTCGCCATTTACAAATAGATTGAAATCTATGAAATTCATACCGGCTTGCTTAACCATTCTCCTGCTTTTCTTTTCCGTCAATTCTGCAGCAGATTACTTTATACGTCTGACGAATAAAGGTCTGGAAAAACGCAGCAACTTAATCAACCGGCAATTCAGTCAAATTAATGCACTGCAAAAAACCGGCAGCCCGGGAACTGATAAAATCAATTTCCGGTCGGTTATCAATCAGTCACATCATGATGAATTATTTCTCGAATGGCTGCAGTTTCAGACTGTCGATAATGACGGCGATTCGCTGCTGCAGATAATGCTCGAAGACGGCATCATCGATTATGCCGAACCGGTCGGCAAATTCAAAGTAGAGCCCCTTTCAAATGACAGCTTAATCAGCGAACAGTGGTATCTGGAAAAAATCAATATCGCTGCAGCCTGGCCAATAACCAGAGGCAATCCTCAGGTTATTATAGGTGTGATCGATACCGGCATTGACTACCGACATCCCGATCTGCAAAAAAATATATGGATCAATGAAGCCGAAAAGTACGGCATTTCCGGCGTTGATGATGATGGTAACGGATTTATCGATGATTCTCTGGGCTGGGATTTTACCGATGCCCCGCGGTTTCCGGATGGCGGCGATTTCAAAACGCCTGATAACGATCCCATGGATGAGTTCGGATCGGGACACGGTACGCAGATCGCCGGTATTATCGCCGCGACAACGGATAACGGCGCTGGCATTGCCGGCATTGCCCCGGATGTAAAAGTGATGAATCTGCGCGCCGGAACAGCCGCCGGTTATCTCGAGGAAGACGATGTTGCCCGGGCGATTATCTATGCCATTGACAACGGCGCCCGCATTATTAACATGAGTTTCGGTGACGTTGCCTTATCGCAATTTCTGAGAGATGTCATTTACTATGCCTACCAAAATAAAATCCTGATGATCGCTTCCGCCGGAAACAGCGGCACCAATGAAACCCATTTTCCATCAGGACTTAATGAGACCCTTGCCGTGACCGCTTCAACCGAAGACGACAACATCGCCGGATTTTCGAATTTCGGCAGTTCAATAGATTTAGCCGCCCCAGGGGTCAATATGACCAGCACGGCAATCGGTGGCGGTTACAACAGGGTTCAGGGCACATCGTTCAGCGCACCGGTCGTCTCAGCGGTTGCCGGTCTGATTCTATCAAATAATCCCGGACTTGATGCAGATCGCGTTAGAAACATACTTAAAACCAGCGCTTCGGATATCCTGTATTCAGGATGGGATATTTACAGCGGCAGCGGACGTATCGATGCCGGAAGCGCTTTGGCTGTAGAGCAGGGCGGCATCCTTGGATTTAGCGAGCCGCGTGCAAACAGCAGTCACGCACAAGACACCCTGTGGATTAGCGGAAGCGCCGTGCACCCCGATATCAAAAGTGTGCAGTTAATGTATGGTTTCAGCAGCGAACCGGATGAGTGGATTACACTGCAAGACTGGCAAAATCAGCAAATATTTGATGATACCCTGGCCGCGCTCGATGTGGCAACATTTCCCGATACGGCCATAACGCTGCGCCTGCGAATGCAACTGATAAACGATGCAACCGATGAACACCGCGTTTCCGTTAAACTGGACCGTACAGCGCCGGAAATCAGCGACGTGCGTATTACCTCATTACTGGACGGTATGCAAGATGCCCGCTTAATTGAATTTAACAGTGACGATATTTGTACTGCCCGAATAATTATGCGCAGGACAGGCGCATCCGAATTTGACATCAGAGAACACTTTGGTTATCAGACCGATGTCCAGCGACTTAAGCTCAATCAGAGTGCTTATCCCGGTTCATACGAATTCTACATCGAAGCAACCAATCTCAGCGGATTAACTACACTTGCCGATAATAACGGCCGTTATTTCAATTTTAATATGGAATCCCGGTTTCGCTGGACCGACTTCAGGAAACTTGACAGAGAATTACCGGCCGGATACATGCTCTCTGAGGCCACTGATCTGGATTCCGACGGACATAAGGAAATCGTGCTTAGTCAGTACGATGATGCCTTTGGATTCGGTCCGGTGCGAGTTTATGAATTTGAGCAGGGACGGTTCATAAAAAAAATGGAAACCCCGTTTACTGCCATTCCCCGGGATGCCGGTGACTTCGATAAGGACGGTAAAAGCGAGTTGCTGCTCGGATACGGTCAGCTTGCTTTTCTGCTGGAGGCAAAAAACGGCAGCAGCTTTCCCGATCAGCTCTCCTGGCAGGATACCACCAACTTCTGGGCAGCGGCTTTCGGCGATTTTGACGGGGACGGTCTCGGGGAAATCGTTGGCCGTAATGATTTCCATTATTTTATAAAGGAACAGCAGCCTGACGGCAGCTTTGTCGGCACTTTTACGCTTACAAATTCCACAACGGGTGATAATCAACTGGGCGTGCCTTTTGTCGAAATCAGCGATCTCAATAATAACGGCAGACCGGAGATTATTTACGGCGATTATGATGGCGATTTGATCATATACGAAGCCAGCGGCGACAATCAGTTTAACTTATTGAGTACCAGCCGGCTATTTAATAAAGACGCTACAGGAACGGTCAGCGCCGGTAAAAATCCACAGACCTCAAACCTGATATTAGCCGCCAGCCACACCGCGGCATCACTGAATTACGAGCACGAGTTCGATGCCCGATACTGGTCAATCGAACTGTTGCGGTTAAATAACGCTCAGCAAATTATATCGCTGGACACGCTGCATATTTATGGATATTCTGAAACGAAAAACTATGACAGCGGAATAAAATTTAGCCGCTTCAATGATCGGGATTATTTGTTTGCCGCCCTCTATCCCGATTTATATGTAATTGAAGTCACTGATAATGCTTTGATTCCTGTATGGTATACCGGCCGGGCGCGCTCCAATACGATTCTGGTCGATGATTTTGACGGGGACGGTCTCGATGAATTTTATTTTAATGATGGAGATAAAATTACAGCCTATGGCAGCGTCGCGCAAAGTCGTCCGCTGCAACCGATGGCCTTCAAAGCCGCAGCCCTGGATAGTCAGCGGGCGATGCTGCGCTGGGATGCTGTGAGCGGGGCCCAATTGTATAATATCTACCGGGGTACGCATATCAACGGTTTGCAAACAATCGCATACAGTTTTTCATCAGGCTATACGGATGCTCTGCTTGATCTGAATCAAAAATATTTTTATGCGGTTAGTGCCGTTGATTCGGGATTTGCGGTGTCCGAGAGTCCGTTGAGCAGTCTTGATTCCCTGACAACAAGTTATCCGCCTAAATTAACAGGCGTTGAAATTATCAACGAAAGGCAGGCTGTTTTAACATTTAATGAAGCCGTTTATTTCAAAGATGCCGCACCCGCAAAAATATGGACCAAACGGCAGCATCAGTATGCTTCATCGGCGGTGATTTTGAAAAGTGAACATGAGGTTTTAGCGTCGTTTGCGGATCGATTTAATCCCGGTTTACAGGATACCATGCTTGTCGAAAATATCTTTGATCAGGATGGCATACCTACAGACCGCAAATATCGGACTATTGCCTTCAATTACATACATACGGGCAACGAGCCTTATCTTGCCGAATTCGAAGTTATTGATCGTTATCATGTTAAACTTGAATTCAGCGAACCGATGCGGACTGCGGATTTATCGGAAACGGATAATTATTTTCTGGAACCATCGGGTCATGTGGAGCAGGCTACGATCGGGGATAGTACCAATCGGGAAGTCATACTGAAGCTTAGCAAACAAAGCATGGCCGGCGCCCTGGGCAGAGCCGTCTATTTAACGGTGGAAAATTTACATAGTGAAAAGGGTATACTGCTCAGCGAAAGCAACAGGATCAATCTTTTCAAAGCAGCGGAGAACCTTTCGCAGGTTATTGTTTACCCTCAGCCGCTTAAACCGCAGCATCATAAACTGACATTTGCAAATTTGCCGCAAAATGTTCAAATTAAAATCTTCGCCTTAAACGGAAGGCTGGTCAAATCCATCGAAGAAGATGGCTCCTTCGGCGGCATTGATTGGGACCTTACCGATAAATACGGGCGCACCGTTTCCAGCGGTGTTTATATTTATGAATTGCGTAATGCGCGTGAAAAGAAACTGGGAAAAATTGTAATAGTGAGGTAAAACGGATGCGGAGACAGTATCACCATCCTCTGGTCGTGGCAGTTACAGGCGGGATCGGAACCGGCCAGTCCACGGTATGTAAGTTCTTTGAGGAATGGCATTGCAAAATGATTAATGCCGACCAGGTTGCCAAAGGGGTAATACAGAATAATAAAACACTGCAAAAGGAACTCAAGGAAGTGTTCGGCAGGGAAATCTTCAACAAACAGAAAAAACTGGATACGAATGTCCTGGCAGAGAAAGCTTTCCGCAATGATTTTCATACACAGCAATTGAATCGTTTGGTGCATCCGCGCATGGTCGAAGTGATCATCGAAGAGATGGAAAAAGCACGCTTTTCAAAACGTTTCCCTATGGTAATCATAGACGCGGCGTTGATCTACGAGATAAACATCGAGCAAATGTTCGATGCGGTGGTGGTGGTCAGGGCGCCGCTGAATCATCGTCAGCAGCGCGTACAAAAGCGCGACGGGATGACCAGAAGGCATTTTATGGAACGTGTCAGCAAACAACTACCCATAGAAGACAAAACGCGCTGGGCCGATTTTGTCATTGATAATAATAAATCGCTCGATGATCTGAAAAAAAGTACCCGCGTTGTGTATCATCAATTGATGGATCTGCAAAGAGAAAAAGAAAAGGGAAGAAAGGTATAAGGAGCATCCATGCCGATCTATGAATTTTATTGTCAGCAATGCAATACAATTTATAAGTTTTTATCCCGCAGGGTGAACACGGAAAAAATACCGGAATGCCCCAAATGCAAGAATATAAAACTGCAAAAACAGATTTCAACTTTCGCTACCATTTCCGGATTGGGTTCGGGCGACGAAGACGGCGGTGATATTCCCGGTCTGGACGAAGCCAGGATGGAAAAGGCCATGGCCATGCTGGAAAGGGAAGCACAGGGCATTGAAGAAGATCCGAAACAGGCTGCAAAGCTGATGCGTAAATTGAGCGATGCCGCCGGACTTAAAATGGGCGCCGGCATGGAAGAGGCTTTAAGTCGGATGGAAAAAGGTGAAGATCCGGATCAGATTGAACAGGAAATGGGCGATTTACTGGAAAATGAAGATCCGTTCATTTTAAACGCCATGAGAAAAACAGCCGGTAAAAAACCGGAACCGAAAATTGATGATAAGCTGTATGACCTGTGATTGCCTGCGATGAACTAAAAAAATCTGTGATTCAAAAATATTTTGAATTTACGATTAACAGACGGTATTCAGACTCACGTAAAAGTTTTCCTGCCTGATAATCCGGGACTTGATCTTGTATACAATGATAGAAAATGTTCATTTATTGTGCAGACCATGTTATAATAATTTCTTGATTTTAATACCGCAAAGCTCAGGGACTATTGTTTTTTGTGTTTTTTTTAAGCAATTTTCAAACGATAAAATTAATTAGCTCTATTTAAAGTTTGGTTATGATTAACTATTATAAAACACTTCAGGCTTTGTATTTTACATTTATTATGATACTTATCATGGATGCCTGCGAACCGCTGGTCACCGAATTTGATGATGTGGAAGACGGAAAAATCTATAAGACAAGTATTTACCGAAAGCCCCATGAAAATACCGCTAAGTTGAAAATCATGACCTGGAACATCCGCTTCGGCGCCGGCCGCATACCCTGGTTTGGTGATAGCTGCGGCGACCGGGTTATCCTGTCCGAAGATGAAGTGGTGAATAATCTGTCGGAAATCGCTGCTATTATCAATCGTATCGGACCGGATATTCTTCTGCTCAATGAAATAGATATTTCATCAAAGCGCTCGGCCTATATCGACCAGGTGCAGTGGCTGCTCGATGCCACGCACCTGAATTACGGCGCCTATGCCTCCGTCTGGAAAGCGCAGTTTATTCCCAGCGACGGCCTCGGCAGGATGAATATGGGAAATGCCGTGCTGTCCCGCTATCCGATCAGCGAAGCAAAGCGTCTTAAACTGCCTTTGCGCGGTGATCAGGATGCACTGACCAAATATTTTTATTTGCGCCGCAATATTTTAAAAACAAAAATCGATGTGCCGGATGCGGAAAATTTCTATGTTTTAGTAACCCATCTGTCCGCATTTTCGACTGATGATACAAAAAAACGCCAGGTCGATCAGTTTAAGGCTAAACTTGACCGACTGCATGAGGAAGAGGCTATCATCATTGCCGGCGGCGATCTGAATTTATTACCGCCGGGATCCGATTCCACCGATTTTTGCGATGAAGATAAATGTCCCGGCGAACATTTTCACGGCAGGTATGACGATCCCAAACATAAAGAGGGCAGTTATTTCACGCCTGAAATGACCTGGCTGCAGCCCCTTTACCATCAATATTACTTTGCCGTTCCGCTTGCCCGTTATCTGAACGATCAAAATCGTTATTTTACACATAGTCCGAAAAAAGAGAATTTCTGGGATAGAAAACTGGATTATTTAATCAGCAATCAACCCTGGATCAGTAACTCCGACTCGACCTATCAGGATTTGACAGATCATTCCGATCATGCCGCGGTCAGCGCTCTTTTGGAGATATCAAAGTGAACAAAAAATTTCTTTTCTTTGTTATTCTGCTAATTCTGATAGTATTTTTGCTTACTGGCTTAAGGGCTCAGTCACAGGCAGTCTGGTCGGCAGGTACGGCTAAGGTTTTACCTGAAGGCCGCAAGGAAATCGGTTTGTTCCAGCCGCTGCGTTACGGCTGGTCGGACAATGTGGAACTATCGCTTCATCCGCTTTATTTTTTAATCATACCTAATTTGCGGATCAAATGGCATCATGCGGATTATAAAAATATGATTTTCAGCAGTCGTCACGGATTCTATTATCCAACCTTTTTGCTGCGGACACTGACCCGCGAAGGGACCGGCGGGATTATTTCACCCGAGTTTAATACCCCCAGCATGTTTGCCCTTAACAATGAGATTCTGATATCGACTGATATTAAGAGGACAATCAGCATCACCGGTAAAGTCGGCATTACAGCCGCAATTAAGTTCGGCGGACTGGATCAGAGAACCACCATTGATTTACCCCTCGTTTATCCCAGACTAAATGTATTTTATCATGGATACGGCTTGCACGGCGGCACAGATTTCGAAAGCAAAATCAGAGGCCGATGGTTTTGCCTTATTGATGGTGATTTCTATTTTACACCGTCGGCTGAAAGCGACCGTGATTTCGCATTTGAACATAAAATGCTGATTTACTGGCGGAAGAGCGGTTATACGGAATTTTGTTTTGGTTATAAACTGGTCTATGCTGAATATCCCTTCGGCGCCCAATGGCATCTGTTTGCACCGCTCTTCGATATTCAGTTCGCCTGGGATTAGTTAAAAAACTTTTTTATGAGGTATACGATGCGTCTCAGGATTATCAAGATATTATTCATACTTCTGTTCTTTATTGGCTGCAAAAAGGAAACCAGTGATCTAACCAGTACGGTGGCAGCCTTTTATCAATATATGGCCGAAGAAGGCATTGTATTGCCCCGGCAAAGCGATCCTGCTGGCAGAAAAGAATATCGCCAGGCACTGGAAAAAGAAGACAGTGAAAGCCGAAAAAGTATTTTAATTTGGGAACCTTTGTTCGCAGAAGTAGCGGAATCCGGGGATTTGGGGTATACGCAGGCAAGTATCAATTGATTGCCAATGATTCATCGGCAGCCAAAGATACAACAAAGGGATTCTACATTACGATCCGGAAAAAACAATCCGATGGATCCTGGAAATTTATTTTTGACACAGGCAACAAGTTGCCCTGATTTTTAATTTATCGGATAGTTTCCGGAATCATGGGTAAATGATGGCAATACTGTTCGGTGAGATGGTCCGCAAAAAATTAATTTACTTTAACTTTAAAGCCTAATTGAATACAAATTTCTGAACCACACGGGCGATGCCGCGGGACTCATCCAGTTTTTCAAAATTGCGCCAGTGTTTGATAAAGTTTTTCAGGCAATTTTCAACATTTTTATTGTTTATCGTAGAATTAATAATTTTAATACTTTCAGGAATAACATGGCCCTCGGGTGAAATATTAAACTGAACCTTAATGTACCCCTGTAAACTACTGTGATAGCGGGCTTCTTTCTTAAAACAATATTCAACCATGGGGTAATAATCTTTGATAACCCGGTTAATCTCATCCGGATCACGATATCCGAATCTGGTGTTTTCTTCGGTTTGGCGGAGCAGTTCTTCGGTAAAGTCGATATAAATCGTACCGCGTTTTTCGGCAACATAATTAAAGGGGTGGCGTAGCGGTTCGTCATATTCACCGGGATCGAGGTTGTCTACATTATCGCTGTTATTCCCGTTGTTGAAATGTACGTTCTGCGCTATGCCAGGATTCTCAACCGGATTTCTGGTTAACATTTCCATTTCCAGTTCCTCGAGGCCGTTTTCGACAAGTTCAACTTCAGGAAGATCGTCATAATTAGTGCTGGTTGTATTTGTATCAAAAACCGGTTCCTTAGCAATGCGCTCCCGGGCTTTTTCACGCTCTTCCTCGCGCGATTCGGGGGTGGATTTCGGCAGACGTGGTTTTTGCTCCGGTGGCGCTATTTCGGCAAACTGATCGGGAAAATAACTGCTCCTTTCCTCAGGGCGGTCAACCAGCACTTCTGAAACCAGTGCGATATAACGGGCGCGAATATTTTGCTCCGCTGTAGTTTTGATCTTTTGATAATTTAAATTAGCAACGATCAGGATAGCAGCAAAAAAGATCAGTGCAACGACAATAAAAATAGACACCAGCGTATCATTAAAGCGCTCGTACCATCTTAATCCAAAATATTTATTAAATCTGTATGCGTTTCTCAAATTGACCCCTGAAAAATCGCCTTAGCCTGCCATCTAAAAATATAACTAATGTTAAGTTTTAGTTTAAAAATATTGCGATTTGTGATTGTGACTCATGTCACGATTGATACATAACAAATAAGACTTTACCACAATTTTACATAAACTTGAGTCCCACTTTAATTTATTTACCAGTTTTTTAATCACTTCCGTTTAAATACTTGAACTGTACTGAAAAAATATTTATCATAAAAATTGCATCACAATTATACGGAAATAAAAAATGCGCCGCAAATTGTAATTTAATTAGGCAGAGGAGCGTTATATGTTAAATCACATTTGGCTATGGATGATTGCAATAAGTGTAGTACTCGCAGCCGGAAATGATATCTACAATGAGGCATTCAAGAGAGCGGTCTCGGACGAACAGTCATTTCTTTTGGAAGTGGACGCTATTAGTGATCCCGAGGCCTTTGTAAAGAAATTGACTACGGCAGAGCGGCCCCACGCCGGGTATGTTAATCAGTTGCTGAGTAATTCAACACGGGAAATGCTGGCAAACTATCGCCGGATTGTACAGGTTAACAGTGATACGAAGCCTTCAAATGCATTGCTTTCCGCCATTGTTGAAGATTTAAACCGGGTTATGAAAGAAAAAAATATTTACGATGCCGATGCTTTTGGTCATATACCGCTGCCGCCGGAAATGGAGAATAAAACAGACAAAGATTTACAGGGCGAGGAATTAGCCCGCTTTAACCGAAACCTGCTCGTTCTTGCTTTTAAGAATGAACTTACGAAACAGCGCAATCTGAATGAAGATACCAGGCTGGGGCAGGTGACGACCGCAGCCATCGATGCTGCCGCCCTGGGCGTACAAATTGCCATCGGATTGATCGGCGTAATGGCCCTGTGGCTGGGCATTATGAAAGTGGCTGAAGAAGGCGGCATGATTAATGTGCTGGCGCGTATCGTACGACCGATTACAAGAAGATTGTTTCCTTCCATTCCTTCCGATCATCCATCGATCGGAGCAATGATTATGAATATCGCCGCCAATATGCTCGGCTTGAGTAATGCGGCTACACCGCTCGGACTAAAGGCAATGGAAGAACTGGACAAGTTAAATCCCAAAAAAGGAGAGGCCACCGATGACATGATCACGTTTCTGGTGATCAATACCAGCGCCATTACAATCGTACCGGCAACGGCTATTGCCATCAGGGCTTCGCTGGGCTCGGTAAATCCGCAAAAAATTGTAATTCCGTCGATTCTTGCGGCAACGATGGCTACTATCGTTGGTGTGACAACGGTAAAACTGATTCAGTTTTTTAAGAATAAACGTAACGGCCGGAGCGCCGCCGGTGAGGAAGGAGGTCAGAATGGATCTAATTAAAACGCTATTGGATTGGCTCTCGATATTAGCGATACCTTTAATTATCTTTGCTTTCCTGCTGTTTGGCTATTTGCGGGGTGTAAAGGTTTATGAGCGATTTGTTGAAGGCGCGAAAGAAGGCTTTAACGTCGGCGTTAAAATTATTCCATATCTGGTGGCTATGCTGGTGGCGATTGCAATGTTTCGCGCCAGCGGTGCGCTGGAGGTATTAACTTACATCCTGAAACCGTTAACCAATTTGATAGGCATGCCGTCGGAAGTATTGCCTATGGCCCTGATGCGTCCGCTTTCGGGCAGCGGTTCTCTGGGCGTTATGACCGAATTAATGAATACACACGGCGTAGACTCATTAATCGGATTTATGGCCTCTACCATGTTTGGCAGCACGGAAACAACATTTTACGTGGTCGCCGTTTATTTTGGCTCGGTAAACATTTTCAGAACCCGCTATGCCCTGCCCGCGGGATTAATGGCCGATGCTGCCGGTCTGATTACGGCAGTTTTTGTTTGCCGCTTGCTTTTCTAAGTGCTTGTCTGGCTTTGAAAAAAAGTTGCCGCCTGATGATGGTGTACATAAAAATTTTTCCTGGTTTCAGGGAATAACCAGTTGCAGTCGGCCATTTCATTAGGTAAAATTAACAAAAATAATTAAGGGGGATTATATATGATGCATTTAAGATTTACAATTTTGATCCTGTTTGCTGCGCTTTGTCTTGCCGTAGCCGGCAATGGTATAGATAAAGATAAAGGTAAAGTTTACGGAAACGGCGTGACCCTGAAGGATACGACGCTAATTTCCGGGATTATGTCAAATCCCGATTTGTGGGTTGGCAAAAAAGTTCTGGTTAAGGGGCGCATCGTTGATGTCTGCAAAAAACGGGGCTGTTGGATGGAAATTGCCAGTGATCAGGAATTTCAGACCATCCGGATAAAGGTTAAAGATGGCGAGATCGTTTTTCCCCTGCAGGCCAAAGGCAAACTTGCTCTGGTCGAGGGAGAAGTGCAGCGTTTTGAATTAACAAAGGAACAGACGATAAAAAAAATGCAACATCACGCGGAAGAGCAGGGTGAAGATTTCGATCCTGCTTCGGTGAAAGAAGGTATGACATATCTGCAGATTAAAGGACAGGGCGCCATTATTTACCAATGATATTCGACAATTACTGATAATTTTCCTATCAGTACAGTAGCGTAATCAGAAGTAATCACTTTAAATAATAGGATAGGATTACATTATTTTGAAATGGCGTAAATGGAATAATATACTGCACCGTGATATTGGTTATTTGGCAGCCGGATTGACCATTATCTACGCCATATCGGGCATTGCCGTTAACCACGTTGGCGACTGGAATCCTAATTACCACATCGAAAATATTACATTTACTGCAGATGTTCCGGATTCGGACAATCAGACAGCAATTGTGGAAAGTCTGCTAAACCAGTTGGATATTGACAAAAAAGTGCAGAGTGTCTTTCGTCCTTCACCCGATAAAATCAATATTTATCTGGAAAACCATACCATTGAATTTGATCTTAGCAGCGCAACCGGCAGTCAGGAAATTGTAAGTGAACGGGATATTCTGTTCGATTTTAATTATTTGCATCTCAATCATCCGAAAAAACTGTGGACCTACTTTGCCGATCTTTACGCGGTTGCTCTGGCATTTCTGGCGATTTCGGGTCTTTTTGTGTTGAAAGGTAAAAAGGGCATAAAGGGGCGCGGAGCCTGGCTTACGGGTATCGGCATTATTGTGCCTTTGCTTTTTTTATTCATTTATAAATACTGGAATTAACATTTTGCAACCGTTAAAAATTGGTTTTGTATCTTCGGAAATTACGCCTTTTGCAAAAACTGGCGGTCTGGCCGATGTTTCGGCGGCTCTGGGAAAGTATATTAATCAGGCCGGACACGATATTAAACTGGTGGCGCCATTTTATTCGGCAATCAGTACGAACCGTTTCAATTTTAAACTGGTGTCTTTTGCCAGCGGAATTGAAATTTGGTTTGGCGCTAAACGCTATATTTATTCGGTTTACACGACACTGCTTCCGGGAACAAAAACCGAGGTCTACTTCATACATTGTCCGGAATTGTACAGCCGGTCAGGATATTATACCCATGATAGTGATGAGCATATTCGGTTTGCCCTGTTATCCAGAGCCGCAATCGAACTGTGTCAGTATAAAGGCTGGTCGCCGGATATATTTCACTGCAATGATTGGCAAACTGCGCTCCTGCCGCTTTATCTGAAAACTATTTATAAATGGGATAATTTATTCAGGCAGACGAAATCCGTTCTGACGATTCATAATATCGGTTATCAGGGCCGATTCCCGGCACACATAATCAATGATCTGAATCTTGCCGAATATTATAAATGGTTCGACGCATCCGATCTTTATCACGGTACGATTAATTTTTTGAAAACAGGACTGATCCATGCCGATAAGATTACCACGGTCAGCGAAACTTATGCGCAGGAAATTCAGAGCGATTATTTCGGCGAAGGGCTTCAGCATATTCTGCGCCAGCGTTCCGGGGATCTGACCGGCATATTAAATGGTGTGGATTATGAAGAATGGAATCCCGAAACAGATCCGCATATTCCGTATCACTATTCTTACAAAAAACCGGCCGGCAAGAAAAAAAATACCAAAGCGCTGGTTTCCCGGTTGGGATTGCCATATAAGCCCGATACGCCGGTTATTGGGATGATTACCAGGCTTGCCGAACAGAAGGGACTTGATTTGCTGCGCGGGGCGCTCGATGAAATATTGAAAAATTTCGATGTTCAATTTGTCATCCTCGGCAGCGGCGAACCGGAATACGAGCAGTATCTGTATCATATGCAGCTAAGCTTTGATAAAAAACTTGTTTTTTACCGGGGTTATAATTATGAACTGGCCCATCTGATCGAAGCCGGCGCCAACATATTTTTAATGCCCTCACGCTATGAACCCTGCGGACTGAACCAGATTTACAGTCTGAAATACGGCACGGTTCCCGTTGTGCGCCGGACGGGCGGTCTTGCCGATACGGTTGAATTGTATCAATGGCAGAATCAGACCGGCACCGGGTTTGTTTTTGATCATTACAATGCAGGCGGTTTGTTGTGGGCGCTTAAATATGCCTTAACCACTTACGGAAATAAACAGGCCTGGCGAAAGATTATGATTCGCGGTATGAAAAAAGATTTTTCCTGGCACAGGCAAATTGCAAAATACATTATTTTATTCAATAATTTACTAATGAATAAATAATTTCATAATATATTGATATGAATGAAATTAAAGGTTTTTTAATCGATCTTGACGGTGTCATATATAACGATACCGTTCCCATTGAGGGTGCGGCACAAACCATACAATGGCTCGATAAAAACCGCTATCCCTATCGCTTTATCACCAACAC
Organism: uncultured Calditrichaceae bacterium; assembly: GCA_964467525.1. Classification (GTDB taxonomy): domain Bacteria; phylum Calditrichota; class Calditrichia; order Calditrichales; family Calditrichaceae; genus CAYXRA01. The sequence continues at coordinate 7,439 of CAYXRA010000064.1, read as the reverse complement.
TACGATGAAAAGTCGTAAAACTTTGCGGAAGAAACTGGCAGACATGGGTATTGAAGCCTCTGAAAGCAAGATATTTTCAGCCGCCTATGCCGCAGCCCGCTATGTTAAATCGAAAGGTGATGTATCCTGCTTTCTGATGCTTACCGAAGATGCCAAAAGGGAATATAGCGGATTAGAGAGTGATTCGGAAAATGTCGATTATGTTATTGCCGGCGATTTGGGTGAACAGATCACTTTTGATATTCTGAATGAAGCATTTGTCCGGCTATTCAACGGAGCAGAACTGATTGCACTTCAAAAGAACCGCTACTGGCTGAGCGACAGGGGATACACCCTGGATGCCGGGGCATTTGTTGCCCTGCTGGAGTTCGCAGCCAATGTTGAATCTGTTTTGATCGGAAAACCGGCGAAGCCATTCTTTGAGACCGCCCTGAATGATTTGAACCTGCCTGCCGGGGAAGTTTTAATGATCGGAGACGATATTGAGTCTGATATCATCGGTGCTTCGAATTTGGGTATAAATACCTGTCTCGTGAAAAAGGGCAAATTTGAAGAAAAGAATTATAAATTGTCCGGCGTTAAACCGGATTTTTTACTTAACTCTATTGCAGAGCTGCCCGAATCCGGAATTATGTAAGTTCTAAAAAGACCGGGGAGTTAAATTGTACAATTACATTTTTGCGGTCGTTACTTTTTTACTTATTGGTATCTTCACAAGCCTGATAATTTTGCTGGTCATTTTGCTCAAAAAAATTCGGCGGCAGAATAGTTATATTCAATTATTAAAATCTGAATTCGATGAACTAAACAAGGAATATAATAATCGACTTGCGTATTTTGATAACTATCCGGATATTATTTATGTGCTTTCACCAGAAGGACGAATAAAAGACATCAATTCTGCAGGTTGCCGTATTTTAGAGCTGGACCGCCAAAAATTGATCGGTGAATCGGTCCGGACCTTTATCAGTCCTGATTATAAAAGAGACTGGGATAAAACATTCAAAATTATCAGCGGCAAAAAATACGACCGCGGCTATGTTGCGATCATCAATATAAACGGACGTGCGTATTTTTGTGAATACCACCAGTCTGTAAAATATATTGATGGGGAAAATACGGCTATTTACGGCATTGCCCGCGATATGACCCGAAAAATAATGCTTCAGCGACAGATATCTGAACAGGCTAACCGTTATAAAGTTCTGTTTGAGCTTTTACCATATGGCGCGCAAATTATTGACAGCGAGGGATATATCCTTAAGTGCAGTAAAGCTGCCGCCTCATTTCTGGGTTATGAGCAGTCTGAAATGACTCAGATGCATATTACGGATATACTGGATAAAGAGACCACAAAAACGTTCAATGACCGTTTTGAAAGCCAGAAGGAACTGCTTGATCTTAAAATAGAAATACGGATGCGCCACAAATCCGGAAGATTCATCGAAGTGTTCCTGGTTTCAAAACCGCTTTTTGATAAAAATCTGGTTTTTAAGGGATTACTCATTGTACACGTCAATACCACTGATGCTTTGACATTTAATCAGCATACACATTTACAGGAATATATTTATACATTACAATTGTCAGAATTATCCGCATACAGTGCAATGGCATCGTTAAATAATCTCGGTAAGTTATGCAGTTCTATTGAGAAAAACGCTGCAAAACTGAGTAGCGGGTCTGGTGCAAACGCTCCCGAAGCAAAGACGATCGAGAAAATTATCAAAAAATGCAACGAGGGTCATTCTGAGATTGGCAGTATTAAAACGGTCGCACGCAGGATTCATGAATTAAAGCCGATTGACGCAAAAAAAGTCTTTAAGGAGGCTTCTCAGTTTTTGCAGTCAATTTTACCACCGGGTATTGGTTTTCAGTCTAAAATAAATTTCGATACCGGTTGGATATTTTCTGATCCGATAAAGATAAGGCAGCTATTAATGCTGTCTGTAATTCAGGGATTTCACCGGATGATCGAACAGGGCAGTGGTCGATTGGTTTGCCAAATTGAAAAAATTAAAATGGAACAAGGCAATTATAGAAATTACAGAGATTTTCCGCAGGAAGATTATGTAAAGATTAACTTTTATGATGCTGAAAGCGAGGTCGGTTTGGATCATTCCAATGAAATTCCTGCGACAAAAAGCCCGGCAGAAAATGAAGATGTAAGGCATTACGGATTAAGGCAAATCGTAGAGAATCATGGAGGCAAGATTCTTCTAAAGCATTTAAACAATAAAATCAGCCGGATCACCGTTAGCCTCCCATTGTGCGAAAACAAACGATGTCCGGAATTAGCTGAAGAAAGCCGGGGTGCAGGTGCGCCGAAAATCAATCCGGTTATACTGTATATCGATGATGATGAAGCAATGGTCCGGATGAGCGAGAAATTTTTGTCCCGGTTTGGTTATGAAGTCATTGGCATGACAAAAAGTTCGGAGGCGGTGAGCAGATTCAGTCAAAATCCCGATCACTATGATCTTATAATTACGGATCTGGTTATGTCCGGAATGGATGGGATCGCATTGTCGCAAGCGGTGCGCGATATTCGGCCTGAAATTCCAATTCTTGTACTGACAGGAAAGTATGACGATTCAATTGATTCAATTGAAAATATTACATGGATTGATAAATCCATTGAGCCGGAAAAACTAATTCCGATAATCGAAAAGAATCTGGGGAAATAATTGTACACAGGATAAGCAACCGGACTCGTTTTTATTTAAGATACCGGTGTAATAATAGAACAGTATAGCTTATCAAAGTTGCCATAGAAAAGAAAAAACAGTATATTCGATTTTAAAATATAAAATCGGAAAGGTGACAAAGTTAGCATTCCCAAAAGGCTATCCCCCGGCCTTCGCTGAATTGTCACCTTTCCTGTATTCCGGAACAAATTGAAGTTCTGGTCATATAAAAGGATCAAAGGAAATATTAGGGGACGATTCTGGATTCGACGGGCATGAGAAGGATATGAACTGCGACCCGGGCTTCTGACTATCCCGTCCCGAAAGGGATCCCTCCGGGGATAAAACTGGTCAGGGCACTAATAAATGCCGATTATGATTATGCAATGGCAGCGTAAATAACGCAGCCACGTTTCTCTGGTCTCTAATCCACCGGGGATCTAAGAAACGCCGTATCGGGTGGATTGGAAAATAACGCAGTCCTGGCGTTATTCTTTCATTAACACTAAAGGACTGGTTCTTTTGCAGGCGTGTCGACAGGCTGGCTTAAGAACGAGAATAATATGCCGGCTATGGTTGTAGATGTTCATGTTGGTCCATGCTCGGACCCGGGTTCGACTCCCGGCGTCTCCACTAATTTTATGAAATCAATAATTATTTTAATTTTAACCATCATTTTTATTTTATTTCTCTTCATGGCCCGAAACTCACAGAGAAGTGTCAACAAAAAGAGCCGGAGCCTTATTAATAAAATTAAGGATCGTGACCGGTAATTGTTCCTGAGTGAAATACAATTCTGCAACTTACAGATATTTAATTAGTCCGATCCCGGAATGCGATAGTCCGTTTTTCATTTTATTGCGCGCGTATTAATCGATCAAAATTTTAATAAATTTTTTTGAACTGTTTTAATGAAGCATTACTGCCAATAGCTTGCAACTACAGGATTTACGCTTTAATTTAAATCTCGTTGATAATATAATTACCGGAAAAAATATTTGTTTTAAATTAATAATATCAGGTTTACAGTAATGAAAATTTTGCTATCGGCCGCACTCTTTGTTTTGATCATCTTTTTAATCACTTTACGCTTAAGAAAAATCCCGAAAGTACATCCCTATGCTATATATATTGCTGTGCCGGTTGTTATTCTCGGCGGATTTCTGGTACTAAATGAACAGAACAGATTCAACGACTATCAGGAATTGCGTAAATGGGAAAAAACACAGGCGACTATTATCGAAACCCGCATTACCGGCAGCCGGGCTGTTATGCCGGAAGCAACCTATTTATATCAGGTTAACGGCAATAACTACACAGGAACCTCTAATCTGGGTGTTCCGCCGTTCGGCGGCAGAAATAAGCGCACCCTAACCGCGCAAACGGTCCTCGAAAAATATCCGGAAGGTAAAAAAATCACGATAAAATACAATCCTAAAAATCCAAACCAATCTCTGGCTGAGTATAAGCCACCATGGAATCTCTTCATGAAGATGGGATTCGGACTGACACTTTTTATCGCTTCCCTATTTATAATTTTAGCCGGAATTACCGGAAAGATGAGTCAATCGGAAGCGCGGTAAGCCGGATTAAGGCGCTTTGCGATAAATGTAAATCAAATCTGAATTTTGGAACGAGAGATTGGAAGAGCGGCAATTGAATGTATAAAACAAAACAGGGCGCCCGTTGGCCGTGTTCATTTATGAATGGCGCCCTGTATTTAAATCTTAGGTTATTTCCTGAGCTCTTCACCAAACTCTTTTTTGAATTTTTCTAATTTAGGATCGATGACAAATCTGCAGTAAGGCTGATTGCGATTGTTCTCGTAATAATTCTGGTGATAATTCTCAGCTTCATAATAATTATTTATCGGGGTAATTTCAGTCACAATGGGATCGTCCCAGATTCCGGATGCATTCATTTTCTTTTTGTATTTTTCCGCCCATTGTTTTTGTTTTTCATTATGATAAAAGATCACCGAGCGATACTGTGTGCCGACATCCGCACCCTGGCGATTTAAGGTAGTCGGATCGTGCGTCTTAAAGAATACTTCCAGCAGAGTGGGGTAATCAATCACGTCCGGATCATATTTTATCCGTGCGACTTCGGCATGACCGGTTGTACCGTTACAGACCTGTTCGTAAGTCGGATTTGCCACATCGCCGCCTGCGTATCCGGCTGTAACGCTATGTACGCCTTTTAAATTCTGGTAGATGGCCTCAACACACCAGAAGCAGCCGGCGCCGAAGGTCGCGGTCTCTGTTTTCTGTTCCATTTTATTCCTTTCGTGCTGTAATCTCTTATTTGAATTTTCCAATGCACCCGCATCTATATTGATGAAAACACTGATAAGAATAATCACTATCTTTAATAAGGTATTTTCCTTCATTTCAGTCGCCACCTCCCGGTCGTATTCATTCATTGTTTTTAATGTTTGAGTTTTAACTCAAATATGTTTCCTATAACGTATTCGTATAGTAAAAAATTCTTTAGAATCAGAAACTTTAAATTATACTTGTTATCGCAGATAAAATAAATTAGATTTTATAAATTTTAATGCTCAATTGACATGAAAATAAAATACTACCGGTAAAAATAATTTATACGTTTGTTGTGGTTATTTTTGCTATTTTTAGATTTTTGTAATCTTCAGGAAGTGTAGTTTGTTTCAGGGAATTTCACCCTAATATTATTTTAAAGAAGGATACTTAGATATATCATTAAGTGTGCATAGCGATTCACCGGAAAGATAAGCGTATTGGAAAACCGGATTGATTTAATAAAGCGCATTTTGCATCCTTTCGACGGCGGGATGAAAAAAATTGGAATCCGGGTAAAAATCTTGATTAACTGCATTGTGTAATTGGATGAAACATATTTTTCTCGGTTTATTATTTTTCTTTGTCCAAATTGGCGATGAAGAATATTTGACGGCAAAAAATTTAACGCCCCGTTATTTTAACGAGTTAAGAGAATACAAAATTCAGGCGCTGTCAAAAATTGATACATCGCATGTCCTGGCTTTGACGAATAACGGAAAAATTCTGGAATGGCGGGGCGTGGAATGGCGGGAATTTCATACTCAGCCGCCGACTAAAGAGGGAAATCATTTTTATGCTCATAATGCACAAAATATCTGGCTTTTCTATAAAAAGGAACCTTTCTATCACACGAAAGCCATGCATTATAATGGATCGACGTGGAGACATATCACACTTTCTCAGCCTTACACGATTATAACATTAAGTTTCATCTCGCCCCAAAAATTCTGGGCCGGCGGCGCATGGGGCTCTTTAATATTTTTTGATGGCCAACAGAGTCATAATATTCCCTGTCCCGTTGCGGAAAATGTTTCTCAGGTAATAGGGTTATCTGAGCATTCGGCCCTTCTTGTAATCGGCCGTGATAATATGAATCGTAATCGTGATGCGATATATCATATTAACAGGCGGGGTAGTGCGCGAAAATTGCTCAGCGCGCCATCTTTACGGTTATTCACTGTAACAACAGCCGATTCGTTTGTTTTTGTAAGAAATAAAAAGCAGATTTGTGCTTACCATAATGGCCGTACTTTGGTTTTGGATACGCGTGAAAATTTACCGAATAATGTAGATGTTTCACTATATAATAACTATGATAAATTCAAATCATTTTTTGAATCATTTAACGGTAAGGATCACGAAATAGATAAAATAGTACAGATTGCTGATGATGATTATTTTATTATTATGGCAGAGGGCAAACTGGCTTATTATGGGAAAAAGTTAACCGGCACGGAAAATTCTCCCTATCAACGGTTATTTGTAAGAGCACAATTAATTAACCAGAACTACAGTCATCATCTGAGCGCCTCGGCCTATCGCGCCAACAATGATCAGCTAGAAATCTATTTTACCAGTCCGGAAGTAGAGAACAGGCAAATTAAGACTGATAAGCTGGGCAGAGGTTCTATTGAGAATGTTATTCATAAGCGTAATTTAACGGGATATGCCTTAACAAGAAACGCTGAAAATCAATTGTGGGACGGATCGATGCAGTTTGCCGACCTGGATAACGACCGCGATTTGGACGGCATCCTCAGCGCGTTGCGGGGATATACGCGGTTTTTTGAGAATAAAGGACATGACCGTTTTGAAGAAGTTTCCGGGCTCTATGGGATCAATATTTCGGGGCGCATTCAGGAGGTGTCCGTAGGTGACTTAAATAACGATGGTTGGCTGGATATTGTAGCAGGAAATGAAATTGGGCCGTTGCGCATATTTAAAAACGGAGGTCACTGGCGGTTTACGGATATCACGTCTTCAGTGGGTTTAGATTCGCTTGAAGGATATAAAACCGCCCTTGCCGACATGAATAACGACGGTTATGTTGATCTTTTTTTGTTCGGAAATTATGGCGCTATCCGCTACTTTCAGAATTCAGGAAAAAAAGGAGCGTTTTCCTTTTTGGAAAAGAGCGCTTTATCTCCGGATTTAACTTCCTGTAAAACATTGTACACGCGGTCTTTTTGTTTTTTTGATTATGATATTGACGGCGATCTGGATTTCATCATTGTAAACAGGAATACGCCCACCAGGCTATTTGAAAATACCGACGGCATTAGATTTGTCGACGTGAGCGCAGAGAAAGGATTTAACCAGTCCTTTTTGGGGTATGGCGCAGCCTGCGGCGATTATAATATGGATGGCTGGCAGGATATCTTTTTAACGACCCATGGTAAAAACTATCTCTACTGGAATAATCAAGGGAAAA
>CAYXRA010000063.1:0-23508 GCA_964467525.1 uncultured Calditrichaceae bacterium | reverse complement strand
GTGCCTGTGGCAGGTGGCTTGCGCCAGGGTGGGGATTTTAAACAGATGAAATAAAGGTTTTTAATGTTAAAATTAATTGCCGTCATCGGTGGCCGTGAATGCAGCGCCGCGGATGAACAGATTGCCTGGGAGGTGGGCAAGTTAATCGCCGCCAATAATTACGGATTAATTTGCGGCGGTCGCGGCGGCATTATGGAAGCCGCTGCAAGGGGCTGTCGCGATTTCGGAGGTACGAGTATCGGAATTCTTCCGGATGATGATCCGGCAGCGGCAAATCCCTATATCGATATTGCCATTCCCACCGGGATGGGCATTATGCGTAACCTGCTTATCGTGCGCAGCGCGGTCGGCGTAATTGCGATTGACGGAAAATACGGCACACTATCCGAAATCGCTTATGCTTTACAGCTTGGCAAACCCATAGTCGGCATTAATAGCTGGGATCTGTCCGAATCGATAATCCAGGCCGGATCGGCTGAAGAAGCCGTTGAAAAATTATTAATGAAGGTGATATTGTGAATTATGCAGTAAAAGTGTTATTCAAAGGACGGGTGCAGGGCGTCGGATTCCGCTGGTATACGGTGCAGACTGCCCGTTCTTTTAATGTAAATGGGTATGTCAAAAATTTGCCGAACGGTGATGTGGCGGTTGAGGCCGAAGGTGAAAAGCAATCGGTAATCGATTTCATTCATAAACTGCGCAACGGTCCTGCCGCCGCTCATGTGACCGATGTACAGATTGACGAACTGCCTTATGAGAATCGTTTTGATAATTTCGATGTCAGTTACTGAAAGGGAACGTAAATGAGCACCATAGAAAGAATTAAAAGCGCCATTCGCGATGTACCGGATTTTCCCAAAAAAGGAATTATATTCAAGGATATTACACCCGTTTTAAAAAATCCCGAACGGCTGCGGGAAACCATCGATCTGTTTTCGGAAGCCGTTGCGGATCAGAAAATTGATTACGTGGCTGCCGTGGAGGCGCGAGGCTTTATTTTTGGTTCCCTGTTAGCGGCAAAACTCGGTTGCGGATTTATACCGATTCGTAAACCGGGTAAACTGCCTTATAAACGTTTTAAAGAATCTTATGAACTGGAATATGGTCACGACGCCCTGGAAATTCATCAGGATGCCATAGAAAAAGGTAGTCAAGTCCTGATTGTTGATGATCTGCTTGCCACGGGGGGGACTGCGCTGGCAGCAGCCAGACTGATAGAAAAATGCGGCGGGCAGGTTGCTGCGGCGCTATTTTTAATCGAACTTACATTTTTGAAGGGTAAGGAAAAATTAGACGGTTACGCCGTCCAATCGTTCATTGAATTTTAAGGTCTATTGCCGGACAAACGCAATATTTAAAGTTTTACAGATTTGCCTTTTTATCCGTACTTAACTAAATTTTTATGTTTTGAATTGCATGCCCCGTTAGCTCAGTAGGATAGAGCGCGAGATTCCTAATCTCGGTGTCACAGGTTCGAATCCTGTACGGGGTACTTTTTATTTCAGCAGAATCATTCTTTTTACCGAACTGCCGGCCACACTTTCCAGTCTGACAAAATAAACACCGCTTGCCAGAGTCTGACCCTGATCCGAAAGCCCGTCCCAGTTGATCCGATACGTACCCGACGTTTTAAAGCCGTTAAAAAGCGATCTTACTTTATCACCGCTGAGATTGTAAATATCAATTTTTGCGTATCCGGGCTTTGATAAAGCATATCTGATATTTGTCGTGTTGTTGAAGGGGTTCGGATAATTCTGGAGCAGCATGGTTTCAGACGGCATGACTACCTGGCGCCCGGCCAGACCGGTTTCGCCTTCGACGGTGAATTGCCATGTTTTTTCTGCGGTGTAGCCCTTGTCATTGGCAACGAATACCTGCACCTCATGCGTTCCGGCGCTGAATGGAGTCCCCGGTTCGTAAATGATGTTATTCAGGCCTTTATCACTTAAAGCCGTCGCATCGATGTTGTCAACGAACAGTTCAACTGAGGTTGTATCAACGGTTAGGAAACTATCCATGAAATAGGCCTTCACCGGGACTTCGGCATCACTGGTGGTGCCAAGGGGTGTCGTTCTGAAAATCCGCGGATAACCGAATACGGGTATTTCCGTACAATCAAAATTATTATCGACGACCATTTCTATGGTTTCGTTATTGTAGTCGGCATACAATCCGATGAAAAAATTACCGCTGATCAGTGAATCGGGCAGCGTAAAATCGAGGTTGAGTTTCAGGGAATCACCGGCATCAACCGGATCGGTTGGAATTGTTTTTAATACAATGTCTTCGCCGGGTACCAACTGATCGTCATTTGACAGAATCAGGGCAGCGGTCGAAGGGCCGCTGAGGGTATCGCCTATATTTTTTATTTGACCGCTGAACTGAAATGTATGATTCACTTCCAGCGTATCCGCCCCGAATAATTGGTTTTCAGCGATAAGATCCGGACGATTGGCACGCACGCCTCTGAAATAGATAAAGCAGTGCACGGTGTTTAAATTACTGTGGCCGTTGGAATAACCCGGCCAGTCGTATTTAACGCGTTGACCGTAAAAGTTGGTGTAGCCGTTATTCTTGTTGCCGTAGGGATCGTTTACGATAATTGTCGTTGCCTGATTATTTGCATAGCCGATCACACTGATGTAGTGTCCGGATGTGGTCAGGCTGTTCAAAAGCACAAACGGTTTTTCCAGGTCCATTTCGCCGATAAGTTTTCCGCGACTGGGAGACCAGTCCACGCCGGATTCCAATCCGTGTTTGCGGGCGTAGTCGGCCATAAATCCTTTGGTATCGTACCAGGCCCAACTGCCGTTCCGGACAATATGGCCGAAAGCGCCATAGCCTTTATTACCGCTTGGATCGTAGGCGTAAATATCAAAGGTGTAATCATTAAATTCATATTTACGGCAGATGTAGTTTCCAAAATAACTGGTGTGGCTGTAAGGATAACTGACCTCTACCGGCCAGGGCTCAATCAGATTATAGTATGCCAGACACATCACCGCGGAGGTACCGCCGCAGGCAGAGTAGCCGTTAAACCAGTCCGGCGTATCGTAAACCTGATGCACATAAGGAATATCAAAATAAGTAGCGTTGACCGCTTGTGGCTGATTCTCCGGTATGGCGCTTTGAGGTGGCGAAATGCTCTCCTGAGGCGCATCCGGGAAGTGCAGCGTAGCAGCGTCTTCGAGCGTAAAGTTATTATTATCCGTGCTAAGCGATGCCTTTTGTATTAGTCCCTGTTTTCTGTCTGAAAAGAGCAGTTGCTTTTTCAGAGGATGAAAAACAGGATAATCCTCCCATTTTGCTTCCGTATCCGTAAGTCGGGTCAGTCTGCCTTCATAATCCGCCCGGTAAAGATCGATATTCAAAATGGCAGTTGCCTCTATTACTTCCGCTCTGGAAAAAATTAAACCATCTTCATTCCAGGCCGCATGTCTGCCGGGACCGATAAACCGGGCGCTGCCGTCCGCAATATCGACGATAACCAGGTTGCCATCGAGGGTGCTTGCGGCAAAATGGCGGCTATCCGGGGCCCAGACCGGTTCGAAACAGCCCGGTGAGTCCGTGTTAAGCTGTCGTGTCGAACCGTCAACAGTACTCAGCAGCCAGAGGCGGTCATTCCAGTCATTGTAAATAATATGACTGCCGTCCGGGGCAATCGGTGTCTGATTGGCATAGGCCGGTAAACGGAATTGTTTTTGAATATTGCCCAGGGTATCGGTTAAGAATAGTTGGTTATTTATAGTAAAGGCAATTTGATTTGTTGCGGACATGCTGGGGATGCCGGACTGATGTACGGGCTCGTGCAATCGCCGGATATTTCTCTTGAGGACGTCATAAAGGCAGGGGGATTGCACGAAGACGCCGTTTACATTTTCGATCAGCTTAAATGCAACATATCTGCTGTCGGCCGACCATTGCGCGCGATAGGCGCTGCCGATACCGGAAGCAATTTTTACACTTTTGCCGCCATTTGCTTCAGCGAGATAGAGTCCGGGATTACCGTCTTCGTTAAAAATAAGTTTTTCACCGTCCGGGGCGATGGCGATATCGGAATACCCCTGCTCGGTTTGTAACAATTGCTCCTGCGCATTTACGAGATAAGTGCAGGTTAACAGGATCGTGAAAATGTATAATTGAAATATTGTTGATTGCTTCATTGATTCTTCCCTGATATATAAGTTTGTTAATTTAATTTACGAACAGGACGATATCGAATCAAACGAATCGAATTCTATTCCGGTTCCCGGAATTTTTCATCTGAGAATAAATTAGGAATAAAACTAATAAATTTAGTATCTTCTCGTTTTACGAAAAATGACATCGACTGCGCAATGGAACAAAGGAATTACAGAAGAATTTTTATATTCTGGCTGCCTCTGGCTGCCACCTGGTTAATGATGGCCGTTGAGGGACCTTTTCTGGCGGCGATTATCGCCCGGCTGAGCGAACCGAAATATAATCTCGCTGCTTACGGCGTGGCATTCGCCTTTGCCCTGATTATCGAAGCGCCGGTCATCATGATGCTGAGCGCGGCGACCGCTTTGGTCAAAAACTGGCAATCCTATCTCAAAATGAAACGCTTTACCATTGCTCTCAATGTTGGCATTACAGTAATTCAGTTGATTGTGGTCATTCCCGTTATATTCAATTTTATTACCCGCACATTAATGGGACTGCCCGAGCCGGTTACTTCGTTAACACATATTGCACTGATTATTATGCTGCCCTGGCCGGCGGCAATCGGTTTCCGCCGCTTTTACCAGGGCATTTTAATAAGAAACGACCGCACACGGCGCGTGGCCTACGGTACGGTTATACGGCTTACCAGCATGACGTTAACCGCAGTAGCGCTCTATGTCTTTTTTAATGTAAACGGCGCTTACGTGGGCGCTGCGGCGCTCTCGGTGGCTGTTACCGTGGAAGCCCTGGCCAGCCGCGCCATGGTACATTCGATACTGAAAAATTTATATAAACATAGGGATGATCCGGTTGCTGAAGAAACGACCCTGAATTACCGTAAAATAGTCAGCTTTTATTATCCGCTTGCGCTGACATCGCTTTTGGGCCTGGTCGTACATCCGCTGGTAACCTTCTTTCTCGGCCAGAGCCGTTTTGCCGTTGAGTCGCTGGCCGTTCTGCCGGTGATCAATTCGCTTGTTTTCATTTTCAGGGCCATTGGATTATCGTATCAGGAAGTCGGCATTGCTTTTCTGGCTGAGCGCAGGGAATATTTGATCCCACTGCGCAATTTTGCCCTGTTTCTGGCCCTGTCAATCAGCGGTATGCTGGCCTTAATTGCTTTCAGTCCCTTAGCGAAAATCTGGTTTCATGATATCTCCGGTTTATCGCCGGAACTGACAGCCTTTGCCCTTATGCCGGCACAGATACTTGCGATTATTCCGGCCTCTACCGTAATCCTCTCATTTCAAAGATCGATGCTGGTTAACAGGCAGCACACGCCGCCCATCACGCGGGCCACGGCCCTGGAAGTGATCATGATTATCATATTCCTGATGATCACGATTCACCTGTTTGATTTGGTCGGTGCGACGGGCGCGGCAATTGCTTTGCTTGCCGGAAGACTCTGTTCTGTCAGCTATTTGTTTCTGGTCGTTCGAAAACTTAGATAGCATCAGGCAAATTAGTTTCCCTGAAGAAATATATTGGTATTGATTTATAGTTATTACCTGTCATTGATAAACTTTACTGAAAGATTGAGATTTCTTAACAGTAGAATGAAAAATACGATAAAAAAACAGATTTCAGTCTTACATTATAGATTTTGTATCGATTGGCAGAATAAAAAAAATATCTTGGAGAGCTTAAGATGAACAAACGGTTCATGAAAATTTATACGGGATTAAGGCCAATGAAATGGCATTTGCTATTAATTTCAATGGCGATGCTCACGCTTAGTTGTGACAACGGATCGGGAACCATGGTGAGAAATAGCGCTGAAGAACGCATTCCGGCCGTGGAAGCGGTAGAAGCACGTTACGGATCGCTGCCGTTGACCGAGCGCTTAAACGGCGTAGTTAAGGCCAAAAATCAGATTCAAATTTATCCTGAAATCAGCGCCGCTGTTACGGATGTGCCCGTGCATAACGGTGATCTGGTGCGCAAGGGACAACCCCTGGTCTTTCTGCGTGACAGGGAATTTCAGGAAAGGTTAAAGCAAAGCAAAGCCTATTATCAAATCGCCCTGGCTCAGGCTAAACAGGCACAGGCCAGAAACAACGAGATACGTGCGCAACTGAAACGAACCGAATCGCTGGCGGAAAAAGAATTAGCCAGTCTTTCCGAACTCGAGGCCATCCAGTCACAGGCCATCGCCGCAGAAGCGAATCTGGAGCTTGCCGAAGCCCGCGTCGAAGAAGCGCTGGCCAATGTGGAAGAAAGTGAAAGCCAGTTAGCCGAGACTATCATCCGGGCGCCCGTTTCCGGATCGGTTGGCAACCGCAATGTGGAAGTCGGCATGCTGGTTAGCCCCAATACACGCCTCTTTACCCTGGGGCAACTGGAAAATCTCGAAGTTGAAGTGATACTCACCGACCGGATGCTGAACTATATCGAGATAGGGCAGAGGTCCGAAATTGCTTCTGATGTACTCTCAAACGATGCACTGGAAGCGCCCCTTTCGAGAATATCGCCGTTTCTAAATCCGGTAACGCACAGTACAACCGCGGAAATCAATCTTGCCAACCCCGAAAGAACAATGAAGCCGGGCATGTTCGTTACGGTTGATATTTTCTATGGCGAAAGTGAAAATGCTACACTGGTGCCCTTAAGCGCCCTCTATGAAAATCCCGGCAGCGGCGAAACCGGTGTGTACGTGACCAAAGATTCCATGAGTCTGGCCACGGAGCCTGTAAGCGCCACAAGTACCGACGGTGCAATCGCCCTTTCCAATCCGGTATACTTTGAATTCGTTCAGGTTGATGTGATTGCCAGGGGACGGATGCATGCCGGAATAACCGGTGTCGAACAGGGGAACTGGGTCGTAACCTTAGGACACAATCTTTTGGATGGCAATTCCGGTAAAGCCAGGGTTCGCACGGTTAACTGGGGCTGGGTGGAAAAGCTGCAAAAACTGCAAAGCCAGGATTTGCTCGAAGATATCATGAAGCGCCAGCAGGAAATGGCTAAAGATACCATTAAAAACATACTTAAATAGAATCGGTTTAATCTGAGAAATTATCGATATGAATATTACACAACTATCCGTTAAACGTCCCATTGCCACTACAATGGTGTTTCTCATTGTTATCGTAATCGGTATAATGAGTTTCCGGTTTCTGCCCATAGATTTATTACCGGCAATAGAGTATACGCGCCTGAGTATCAGCACGGTTTATCCCAATGTCGGACCTGAGGAAATCGAAACGATCATCACGGACAGGGTAGAGAATGCCGTTGCCAGCGTTCCAAACCTGGAAGAAATTCGTTCTTCTTCACGTGAGGGACGCAGCCGGGTGAGACTGGAGTTTGCCCAGGGCGTCAATATCGATGAAGCGGCCAACGATGTCCGGGCGGCGCTTGATCGTATTCGCGACGATTTGCCTCCTGAAGTGGAATCGCCGAGAATCTGGAAATTTGATCCCGACAATTTTCCGATCGTGATTATGGGCGCCCGTTCGCAGAGAAACATGGAACAGTTGACCCGCATTCTGGATCGCGAAATATCGCAGCGATTCGAGCAAATTCCCGGTGTCGGTTCGGTTGATATCTGGGGCGGCGTATACAGGGAAATCCAGGTTCGCCTGAAACGCGACCGGCTGGCTTCCAGCCGGCTTACCGCTGCGGATGTGCGGCAGGCCCTGCAGAGCGAAAATGTAACACTGCCCGGCGGCGATATGCGCGAAGGACTCAGCGACATGTACGTGCGCACGCGCGGCGAATTTCAGTCGCTGGATCAGATTGCCAGTACGATTATCCGGGTGGTCGACGGTCAGCCGATCCGCGTAAAAGATGTGGCCGAGGTGATTGACGGTTATGAAGATATTAGCCGGATCGTGCAGATTGACGGATTGCCGATGGTCAGATTCGGCGTACGCAAGCAATCCGGTTCGAATACGGTTGCCGTAGCCGAAAAAGTGCGCGCTGTTATGGATCAGATTAATGAAGAACGCGATGATTTGGATTTGATGATGGTGATCGATCAGAGTGAATTTATTGAAAATTCCATCGATAATGTTAAAAACTCGGCCATCTGGGGCGGATTGCTTGCCATTTTAATTCTCTATCTGTTTTTAAGAAACGGATCGACAACATTCATCATTGCCCTGTCCATTCCCATTTCACTGATCGCAACCTTCGGACTGCTGTATTTCAACGGACTTACTTTAAATCAGATGAGTTTCGGCGGGCTGGCCCTCGGGATCGGACTCATCGTGGATAATGCCATCGTTGTACTCGAAAATATGGTGCGGTTGCGCGAAAACCGCCATTCACTGGAAGATAGCGCCCTGATCGGAACTAAACAGGTGGCCGGCGCCATTACCGCTTCCACGTTAACGACATCGGTAATTTTCCTGCCGGTTGTCTTTATGCAGACCGTTTCCGGGATGTTGTTCAAAGAGCTGGCCCTGGTAGTCGTTTTTGCGCTGCTTTGTTCCTTATTTGTCGCCCTGTCACTGGTGCCCATGCTGGGCAGCCGTTTTTTGACCATTCGCTCCGGTGAAGTCACCACCGACGAAAAACATTCCCGTTTTGGCAAATGGTTCATGCGCCTGGAATCAGCCTATTCGGGCTGGCTGGTCACAGCGCTCAATCATAGAAAAATTGTATTTGCGATTACGGCTGTGCTACTGGTGCTCTCCGTATTTGGCTGGGGGCTGATTCCGGTCGAACTGGCCCCGCAAACCGATGCCGATGAAATCGACGTGGAACTGGAAATGGCCCAGGGAACGAATATCTCCGTAGTGCATCAGTACTTGTATGAGCTGGAAAATCTCGTGCTCGAGGTTACGCCGCCCGATCAGGTCGAGCATTTCAGTGTTGAAATCAGGCCCGGCGACGCCGAAGTTGAAATAGCACTTAAAAGTGCCGGCGAACGCAATATAAACAGTTTTGTGCTGGCCGACCGGATACGCAATCATGTTTCGGGAAAGATCCCCGGCGGCGAAATCAGGGTCAATGCCCAGTCGGGTTTGTGGATGCTGCGCCGTCTCTTTGGATCGGGTGGGGCGGAAGCGGTGCAGGTTGAACTGCGCGGCTATGACCTGGCCCTGGCCGATCAGCTGGCCGAAGAACTCGAAGTTCTGATGAGACGGGTTCCCGAAGTTGAAGATGTCCGTATCAGCCGTCGCGAAGGCAGACCGGAACAAAACCTGATTATCGACCGGGAAAAAATAGCTGATCTGGGTCTTTCTGTCAGACAGGTCGCTGAAGTCATCCAGACCAATGTCGGCGGTAGCCGTGCCGGTGTGTACCGGGAGGGTGGTGATGAATTTCCGATAACCGTTCGCCTGCAGCCGAAGGACCGCCTGAGTACGCTTGATTTGAAAAATATTTCCATTCCCGCCGGAAACGGACAAATTCTGCCTGTTTCAGCCGTGGTCCATGCCGAACGCAGACGCGGTCCGACGGAGATCGACCGGATCAATTCACAACGTGTCGTTTATATCACCGC
The DNA here is from genome assembly GCA_964467525.1 of uncultured Calditrichaceae bacterium. GTDB lineage: Bacteria > Calditrichota > Calditrichia > Calditrichales > Calditrichaceae > CAYXRA01. Next base: position 13,871 of record CAYXRA010000063.1, on the reverse strand, counting down.
AAATCTTCAGAGCGGCGCCGCCCTCGGTGATGTCGTTGGAAAAATGCAGACAGAAATAAGGGACTATCCTTTGCCTGAAGGATTTTCGCTCATATTCAGCGGTGAATACAAGGAACAGCAGAAAGCCCAGCGCGACTTTATGCTTTCGATCATTATGGCTGTGATTCTGATTTATATGGTTATGGCCGCCCAGTTCGAACGATTCCTCGATCCGCTGATTGTGATGGTTTCCGTGCCCCTGGCTATCATCGGTGTCGTACCGACCCTGTTGATCACCGGCACCTCGCTCAATATTCAAAGTCTGATGGGCATCGTGATGCTGATCGGGATCGTTGTAAACAATGCCATCGTTTTGGTCGATTATATCAATCTGATGCGCCGGGAGCAAAATCTCGATGTCAGAGAAGCAGTGCTTCAATCCGGCAGACTGCGGCTGCGTCCGATTCTGATGACGACCTTTACAACAGTGCTCGGCATGTTGCCCCTTTCGTTCGGCGCCGGCGCCGGTGGTGAAATTCAGGCTGCTCTGGCCCGGGCTGTAATCGGCGGACTCACGGTGTCGACACTGATTACCTTAATTTTGATTCCGACGGCGTATACGAGTATTCACGGGATTATCGGCAGGCTAAGAAAATAGTCCGGTTTTTTGTTTTAACGGACAGATTACTTAACTAATGCTGTGCTTTAATAAGATTAAGAAACTCAGGTCATCTTAATCGGTGTCGGGGTCGCTATCGGGATCGGTATCGGGCAAGGCCTCATCGAACGCGCTACCGATATTGTGAGGGAACCCAGATAATTATTTTTTTAATTTTCATTTTTCCTTTTTAATATTCAACAACTATTGCAATTATGCGTTGCGTAAAACTTAGCGGAGATTAAATCATGGTAAAAAAATATTTGATTTTTCAAATCATGCTATTGATGCTGGTAGGATGCAGCGATCAATCAACCGGATCAGAACCGGAATTGAATACGGAAACCATCGTAAAGCGCTATGGACAGCTAAGCGTGGATGGAAAAAATATCATTAATCAAAATGGTGAGATCGTCGCTCTGCGGGGCATGAGTTTATTCTGGAGTCAGTGGGGAGGTGATTACTATAATAAAGAGACCGTCCGCTGGCTGCGCGATGACTGGAAATGTACGGTGGTACGGACGGCAATTGGCATTGAACACGGTGGATATCTGGAAAATAAATTAACTGAAACCGCTAAATTGCATCAGGTAATTGACGCCTGTATCGATCTTGGCATTTATGTCATCATCGACTGGCATGATCATCATGCGGAAAATCATCAGGAAGAAGCGGTCGCGTTTTTCAATAATGTTTCCGCAACGTATGGCGCGCATCCCAATATCATTTATGAAATTTACAATGAACCTTTAGACGTATCGTGGGATGAGGTTCTCATGCCGTATTCCGAGGCAGTAATCGCCGCTATTCGAAAAAATGATCCGGATAATATTATTGTCGCCGGTACGCCCAACTGGTCGCAGGATGTGGAAAAAGTAATAGGCAACCGCATCGATGACGATAATGTCGTTTACAGCCTGCATTTTTATGCCAGTACCCACCGCCAGGGGCTGCGCGATAAAGCGAATCAGGCGCTGGCTGCCGATATTCCGCTGATGGTTACGGAGTGGGGGCTAAGCGAAGCCAGCGGTACCGGTGAAATCGATACGATGGAGGCAGGCCTGTGGTTTGACTTTCTTGAGCAAAATAATTTAAGCTGGTGCAACTGGTCGGTGATGAATAAGGATGAGACTTCCGCCGCTTTGCTGCCGTCAACCACAAAAATATCCGGCTGGGATATATCCGATTTAACCCAGTCCGGACGGATGATCAGAAACTACCTGATTTCAGCAAACGGTGCACTTTTTCAAAAGGAAGAATAATAAAAGGGTTTCATGAAGTATTTAACAAATTTACTAAAAATCGTCCTGATTTTAACCCTTTTAAATTTTTTAGCAGGCTGTAAAAAAGACAATGCGGTCAATCAGTTTGAAGATAATAATGATAATTCAACAGCCGGCCTGCAAATCGAAGATATTGTTATCTATGAAGTCAATTTACGCGCTTTTAGTGCAGAGGGAGATTTTCATGGCGTCATCGAGCGCATGCAGCATATCAAATCGCTGGGCGTCAATGTGATTTGGTTAATGCCCATTCATCCCATTGGAAAAGTAAAGTCGGTGAACTCCCCCTATTCGGTGCGCAATTATTATGAGGTTAATCCGGAGTTCGGTACGCTGGAAGATTTTAAACAATTAGTGGAAACGGCCCACGACATGGATATGCGGATTATCATGGACTGGGTGGCCAATCACACGGCCTGGGATAATCCCTGGATTGAAAACCGCTCCTGGTACACGCAAAACGCTGCCGGCGAAATCATTCATCCGCCCGGTACCAACTGGCAGGATGTGGCCGATTTAAACTATGATAATGACAGTCTGCGCCTGGCAATGATCGATGCCATGGAATACTGGGTTGAGACTGCCGACATTGACGGATTCCGCTGTGATGCGGCTGACTTTGTGCCGTTCGATTTCTGGCGCCAGGCTATCGATTCCCTGGAACAGATCGCCGACAAGAAATTATTTTACCTGGCCGAAGGTGCGCGCAACAATCATTTTGATGCGGGATTTCATGTTAGCTTTAGCTGGGATTTCTACGGTGCGCTAAAATCCGTAGTGATCGACAAAGTTGATGCCGACTGGCTTTATACCACGCATATCAATGCGTATGAAAATATTCCGGACGGCAAGCACAAGCTGCGCTTTACCACCAATCATGATGAATCGGCCTGGGATGCCACGCCGGTTAAATTATTCGGCGGCCAAAAAGCCTCGCTTGCGGCATTTATTATTGCCGCATACCTGGATGGCGTGCCGCTGATTTACGGCAGTCAGGAGGTCGGCGTCGAAGACAATATTCCGTTTTTCAGTAATCAGCCCATTGACTGGACGCAAAATCCGGACGTGTTAAACGCATATCAGCAAATCATGACTTTTTATGATGCATCCGCTGCGTTACAGAGCGGCAGTATCGCGTATTTCAATCATAGCGATATATTTGCTTTCCAAAAAAACGCAGCGACCGATACGACGCTGATCATGGTCAATACCAGAAACCGGAATATCAATTATGCATTGCCGTCTCAAATCAAAAACAGCGATTGGACAGATGCGTTCGATGATACCGAAATTCCGTTGGAAAGCGAACTGCAATTTCAGTCTTATCAGTATTTTCTATTGAAAAATAAATCAGCAAATTAAAAAATTCGATAACCGGCCCATTTGCCGGGAGGGGATTGTTGTTAGTTTATCCATAAATTCGTATCTTAAACTAATAATGATTGTTCATACTTATTAAATGAAACGAGCCGGATAAAAAATCCCCTCTGCGGGAGGGCCAGTTGTGAGGTCCAATTTGCAGCAAACCAACCGGAACCGGTTTCATTTTATAATCTATTAACTAAATGCGGGATGCAATATGCGTGCGTTGTTTAAGTTGGCGGATAACCGGGATGCAATTGTAGAAATTCTTGAAAAATACAACAATCTTTTCGGATTCAAATCGCTGTTCCTGTTCAATCAGGCTTCGGATGATGGGCCGTGGACTTTTCTGCAAACGGGATCAGGGAAACAGATAAAATCCGATCCTGCTTTAAAACCTATACCCGAAATTGAGTCTGACTATCTGCTGCGCTCCGCTTGCGAAGATCCGGCACTCGAAAATTTCATGGATCACTTTAACCTGCGGATTATCTCAAAAATCAGCATCGGTAATCAGGCCGATTATTTTTTGCTGGGTGTCGAAACAAATAAAAAAGAAATATCCGATACCGGCAAGGATCATGTTGATTTACTGGCGGGCCATTTACAAAACATGGTCAACAATCAGTTTTTGAACGCCGAATTAAATAAATATGCCGACCGAACACAGAAGATGATTTCCGAGCTCGGCGCGCTCCATGAGATAACCCGCTCGATAGAGTCGGCCCAGAACCTGGAATCGCTGCTCAAATACATCGTCAGTAAAAGCATGAATCTGATGGACTGCGAAGCGGCCTCGCTGATGATTGTGGTGGAAGGCACGGACGAACTGGAATTTAAAGTCGTGCTCGGACCCAAAGCGGAAGAAGTAAAGCCCTTTCGCGTAAAGATAGGCCAGGGGATTTCGGGCTGGGTGGCCAAGCATCGTCAGCCGGTGTTGATTCCCGACGCCTATAAAGACGACCGCTTCGATCCCTCCTACGATAAACGCAGTGGGTTTCGCACAAAAAGCTATCTTTGCGTGCCGCTGATCTACAATAATAATATTCAGGGCGTTATTTCCGTGCTCAATCGACTGGATGATATTCCCTTCAATGATAACGATCAGGAACTGCTGACCACCTTTGGATCGCAGGCTGCGCTGGCTATCGAGAACGCCAAACTGCTTCAGGCCGCCATCGAAAAAGAACGGATGGACAAGGAACTGCAGGTTGCCGCTCAGGTGCAGTATCTGCTGCTGCCTCAGGAAATTCCGCAGGTAACGGATCTGGATATTTCGGCTACATACATCCCCTGCCGGGAAGTCAGCGGTGATTTTTACGATGTAATCAAGATTGATGATAACCGCTATATCTTCATCGTGGCCGATGTGTCCGGCAAGGGCGTGCCCGGTGCGATGCTGGTTTCAACGATGCAGGCCACGCTGCGCGCTTACCTGGAATACAGCGATGATCTATTGACCGTAATCAGCCGCCTCAATGAAAAGATTATCCGCAATACAACGGATGACCGCTACATCACCTTTTTTATGGGCCTTTACAACGCCAAAGATCACAGTTTCAAATATGTGAATGCCGGCCATAATTTTCCGCTGCTCTTGCAGCCGGACGGCAGCTTAAAAAAATTATCCGTCGGCGGCATTTTCCTCGGATACCGAACCTGGGAATATGAGATGGAAGCAGTTCAGCTTGATAAGAACAGCGGCCTGTTTCTGTTTACGGACGGATTAATCGAAGCCATGAACGGTGATGAAGAAGAATTCGGAAACGCCCGGCTGGAAACAGTGATACTGGATAACCAAAATCTGTCCGCCGATGCGTTAAAGGAAAAGATCATCGAGCAGGTCAACCAATTTATCGACGCCCGAAAACTGGATGATGATTTTACGCTTTTGGTGGCCAAGAGAAAATAGCAAACACTCATTAAAATTTTGATAATTTGATGGTACTCAATAGAAAACCCACGCATCCTGGTGAAATATTAAGAGAAGATGTAATAAAGCCCCTTAATATAACAGTAACCGAAGCAGCAAAAAAACTGGGAGTAACCAGGAAAACGTTATCGCTGTTGCTCAACTGCAGAGCATCAATGAGTCCGGACATGGCCATTCGCGTAGCTAAGGCTACGAATACTACCCCGGAAAGTTGGTTATTCATGCAGGCTAAATTGAATTTATGGACTGCACAACAACAATCTCTAAAAGTTGAATCTTTTAAAAAAAATATGGCTGTTTAAAATTTCATACAAGGACAAATGGCTTGGCTTTTCATTACATGAAAACTGCTAACCAAACAATCGAGAGACTATAATTAGGGTCTGGATACAAACACAATATATGCAAAATAAAGACCGTAAGATCATTTGAAATGGAAAGAGCATCAGAGCTTTAAAATTGAAAAATATTTTTTCTTTTAAGCCAACATTGCCTTGGAAGACAGACAAACCGCAGCTCCTGGAAAAGCTGGGAATTGTTAAGGCTTCGTGATAATTGTGAGTCAATTCAAAAGCTGCCCGCGGGGGACGGGCGGGTATTGATGAAATGAGTAGTTTATAATTTTTTGGTTGTTTTGACGGATTTAATTGATTAATATTGTTCGTGGTTTAATATATTTTGGTAAAAAGTGTTTTATAATACTGAATGAAGTAATAGGAAGAGTTTCTAAATATTGATAAATATGTCTACAGGCATATTTATTATTGACTGGTAACTAAAATGTTATGTGTTTATTTTTGTTTTAAAATTAAGGTTTTGTAATGTATTATAAAATCATATAATTTCTACAAAATAAAAAGTTGGATAGGAATTATTAAACATAAAATTTTATGAAATTTGAACGTGGAACAACCAGTAGAGCAAGGGAAAAAGCACTTGAGTGGATTAGGTCAGTATGCCCTGAATACGAAGGTTTGCTCACTATAGGTCTTCCTGAGTACGATGACAGATTTGATTGCTGGAGAATTTCAATAAATACTAAGAATTCGAATCTTGTTGTCATTGGTGAAATTAAACTAAATCGTGATGTCAATAAAGTTATTGATCACACAAAAAAAGAAATTATTATTGAAAGAGTTGAAAAATACAGTAAAGAGAAAACTAATAAATCTGTTAAAAACAAGAAGAAGCTATTCTATCCTGCCGCAGTTCCAAATAAGATTGTCTGGGGAGATTCGATTAAGGTTTTAGAAGAGTTTCCGCCGGATACAGCTCAACTTGTATTTACTTCACCACCATATTATAACGCCAAACCAGAATATTCTGAGTATGTTGATTATCAAGAATATTTAGATTTTTTAAGAAAAGTATTTCTTAGATGCCACAATATTCTCTCAGAGGGGAGGTTTTTTGTCATTAATGTTTCTCCGGTTTTAATTAAAAGAACTTCAAGAAAAACCGCTAGCAAAAGAATCCCAATACCTTTTGATATCCATGGTATAATGGATAGTATTGGTTTCGAGTTTATTGATGATATTTTTTGGGTAAAACCAGAAGGTGCCGGTTGGAACTTAGGCAGAGGAAGAAGATTTTCAGCAGATCGAAAACCATTGCAATATAAACCTGTTCCCGTCACTGAGTATATATTAGTTTATCGAAAAAAAACAGAAAAACTTATTGATTGGAACTTAAGAAATCATCATGATCCGGAATTAGTTGAAAAGTCACGAATTCTTGGTGAGTATGATCGAACCAATGTCTGGAACATACATCCGAGTAATAATAAATATCATCCCGCAACCTTTCCAGAAGAATTAGTTGCAAAGGTGATTCGCTATTATTCATTTATCAATGATTTAGTGTTGGATCCTTTTGGGGGTTCGGGAACAGTTGCAAAAGTTGCATATAAGTTGAATAGACGTTTTTTGCTTATAGATAATGAAGCGAAATATTTTCAATATATGAAAGCATCCGTATGCAGTTTAATTCCAGCAAATATCAGAGTTGATTTTGATATTCATGAGGAATATAAGGACAAAGAATGAATTATCAATTGGCTGAATATCATGATTGGTTTGAAAAAAATGTAAGTTTAACAAATGCATTCTCTATTGAGTCATTAAAAAACTTGACATTTCATATCCTTATGGGACGAAATTACAGACTCATAACAGAAAATAATACAAAGAGCAAATTACTATTTACCTATACCTGGTTGTCTGATATTGTCAGTAATGCAAAAAAAGATTACGGTGAAAACTGGAAACATGAATTAGCAAATGATCTTCTGAATATTAGAAGAAAAACTCAAGAACAAAAAAATCTTCTATATTGGCTTCTTGGATTAACTGCAAAAACATCTGTGAATTTAGGTGTTTCTCAAGCCGATATCCCAGATGTAATGACACAGCTAATTGAACATGTTTCAACATTATTCCGTGCAATCGGCCGAGAAGATAAAATTGATGAGGCATGGTTACTGATGATGGCAGGTTCTGCGACTTTAAACATACGTGGTTCAGATAAATCGAAAGTTGGCAAAATTCTGGAAAAAGTCTTAATTCGTGCTGCATTGACAATTCTTGGTCTTGAGCACGGAACGACGTTTTGGACTAATATCCAGAGGGACCTTGAAGTTGATCGCGAAGCAGATGCAGAAATTCAAACACAACGTGGAAGAATAAGAGTAGAAGTTGGTTTAATATCATCCGGTAATCAAGAGGTGACTGAAGACAAGATTGGAAGGGTTGGAAGAAACGGTATAATTCTTTTTGACAAAGTCGGTAGCAGAACACGCATCTATGAAACTGCAGAACGAAATTCAGTTAAGTTGATTCAAATCAGAAATAACCAGCCATTGATTGAAATACATAGACATATTGTTCCATTAGTTAGCTATCAGTTGAATGAACCGCCTGAAACTGAAGAACTAATAAGAACAGCTGTAAACAATTTACCTGATGATGTATTTTCAATTATACAAAATGTAAGGTAATAAATATATTTGTTGAAATATTACTTAAAATAAGGTTACTCTGAGATGTATTCTTTTCGTGGGTTCGATACAAGAACAGTATTAACTTGATTGCTGCGGCTTTGTTGTTTTTCAGGATTTAACGTGTTAGGATCCCCTCCAAATATAATCGTTTCTAAAATTTATCAAAATTTGACCGAGTATCCATTTTCAAATATTTTTTGAGCATACAGGGGAAATATCATGGATTCTAATTTTAACATCACCGAAAAATCCGATGGCCGGGTTGTGGTCGTTGATATTCCGAAGCGGCTGACCTCCGATACTTCGGATGATTTAAAAACAATCCTCAAAAATCTGGTTGAGGATAAGAAACACAACATCGTCATCAATCTGGAAAAAACCGCTTACATGGATTCCAGCGGTTTGGGGTCGGTCGTTTCCAAGATCGCCGCAACACGGGCCAATAAAGGCGATATCCGTCTGGCTGCCGTGCAGAAGTACGTGGCCGACTTGCTCGATTTGACTCATATTGATCAGATTCTGCAAATTTATGATTCCGTGGATGATGCGGTAAGGAGTTTTGAAGAATAATATGGGATCAGACAAACAGAAGTTCAATGCGACGACGTTTCATGATCTGCAGCCGGACTATACCCGCCCTCTGCTGGAAATACCGGAAGATTACAAAAAAAGTATCAAACGTAAATTAAGATTCCTGTATAATGACCAATACAACGAGGATTTCTACCGGGAACTTGAACGGATAATGAAGGTCTACTACGCCCATAAAACCAAAGCAATGCGCGAATGGGAAAAGGGCGTCCGGGCCACGGAGCGCTTTACGGAAAAAGATGTGATCCTGATAACCTACGGCGACCTGATCCGTTCCGAGAATGATAAACCTTTAAAAACGCTCGGTGAACTAGGCAAAAAATATCTGAACGGCGTATTCAACACTTTGCATATTCTGCCTTTTTTTCCCTATTCATCCGACCGCGGTTTTGCGGTGATGGATTTCGAGGAAGTCGATCCGAATCTCGGCTCCTGGGAAGATATCATGGATCTGAAAAGCGACTTCAAACTGATGTTCGACGGCGTGTTTAATCACGTGTCCTCCAAAAGCCGCTGGTTTCAGGAATTTCTCAATCAAAATCCGGAATACAACGATTTCTTTACCGTATTCTCAACCAGGGAAAAAATTTCGCCCGATCATCTGAAACTTATCGTGCGTCCCCGCACCAGTGATATTTTGAGCAGTTTTCATACCCTGAACGGTTTGCGCATGGTATGGACAACCTTCAGTTCCGATCAGATCGATCTTAATTACAAAAATTATAAAGTGCTGCTTAAGATGGTGGATATTCTGCTCACTTATGTGCGTCGCGGCGCCGATGTGATCCGGCTCGATGCCGTTACGTATCTATGGGAAGAGCTGGGCACATCCTGCATTCACCTGGATCAGAGTCATGTTACAATAAAACTATTCCGTGATATTCTGGATGTGGTGGCCCCGCATGTGGTCTTAATCACCGAGACCAATGTCCCTCATGCCGACAACATCAAATATTTTGGAAACGGCAGGGACGAGGCGCAGATGGTGTATAATTTTGCCCTGCCGCCGCTGGTGCTGCATGCTTTCCAGACCGGGAATGCAACGAAACTCACCAAATGGGCCGCTTCGCTGGAACGGTTTTCCGATCAGACAACATATTTCAATTTCCTCGATTCCCACGACGGCATCGGCGTCATGGCCGTAAAAGATATTCTCACTGCCGAAGAGATTGAACTGATGGCCCTTAAAGTGCTGGAACACGGCGGATATATTTCCTACAAAGCTGAAGGCGACGGTACCCGGAGTCCCTACGAATTCAACATTACCTGGTTCAGCGCCATCAACAACGAAGACGCCGATGAACCCGGGGAATTGCAGGTATCGCGTTATATTGCCTCCCGGGCCGTTGCCCTGGTTCTGATGGGTGTGCCGGGCGTGTACATCCACGGCCTGCTGGGTTCCAGGAACGATGCCGAGTTGGTCATTGAAGAACGGCAGACGCGCAGTATCAACCGGAAAAATATAAATAAGGAAGAATTACTGCGTTCCCTGGAAAGCCCGCAATCGTCCACCTTTCTGGTCACGGTAAAACTGATCCGGCTCATTCAGAAACGCGTCCACGAAAGAGCCTTCCATCCCAACGCCGGCCAGCAGATTTTAAATATCAGCCAGCAACTGTTCTGCGTGCTGCGTACGGCCGTCGACGGATCGGAACGCATTTTATCCCTTATCAACATCACGGCCCATCCGCAGAAATTAGCGCTCGATATAAAAAAATATGATATCGGCAACAGCCGATTTATCGATCTGGTATCACAAAAAAAATATCAGACTGATGAGGGCAAAATAAACATGCAGCTAAATCCCTATCAAATTGTCTGGTTAAAAAATATTTCTTAATTTCCGTTTTATTTGTTAAGATTCATTTTTAATGATTTCAGTTAACCGTGCGGATAAAAGCCGGAAAATATTATTCCGGCTATGATTCCGTTACAAAACTGAAATTCCGCAAAGGTTTCACAAATTCAGGTAACGTATTATGCGAAAAAATCTGATTTTACTCGCGGTAATCTGTTCGCTGTCATTTTCTATGACGCTTTTTGCCCGGCAAAGCTTTTCCTTCGATGATTATTTTCTGGATAAAACCATGCGCATCGATTATTATCATATCGGCAACCGCAACACCGAAATCTTCACCCTGGATCAAATCTATGAATCCGGGCCATGGGCCGGTTCAAAAAATAATCTGATCGATCCTTTCAACAACGGCAAATACTATATCAAAATTTTTGATGAAGCAGGTGAAAAACTGATCTATTCCCGCGGCTTCAACAGCTACTTCGGAGAATATCAAACCACCGCCGCGGCAGGGAAGGGCATCAAACGCACCTATCACGAATCGGCATTAATTCCTTTTCCCAAACAAAAAATCAAATTCACGGTTCAGGTCCGCGATGCAAACAATGAACCGGGCGATGTTTTCAGCACCGTCATCGAGCCCGATGCCATCGGCATCATCAAAACAAGCGCCGATCCGGATGTAAATATTTTTAAAGTGCTGAATAATGGCCCCGCGGAAAGCAAAGTGGATCTGGCAATCATCGCCGAAGGCTATACCGCAAACCAGACCGAAAAAGTCAAAATAGATCTCGAACACTTCAGCTCGGTTTTCTTTGAGCTGCAGCCCTACAAAAAGCATAAAAAGGATTTTAATATCTACGGCGTTTTTAAACCATCCGCCCAGCCCGGCTGCGACGAACCGACGCATAATATCTATAAAAATACCAGTGTCGGCGCAACCTTTAATTCACTGGGCTCGCCGCGTTATCTGTTAACCGAGGATAATAAAAGTCTGCGCGATGTTGCCGGTCATGTTCCCTATGATGCAATTCTGATCATGGTCAATCATAAACGCTACGGCGGCGGCGGTATTTATAATTTTTATCTGACATTCACCACGGATAACAACTGGCGTGATTATGTTTTTATCCATGAATTCGGTCATTCATTTACCGGACTGGCGGATGAATATTACAGCTCGGCAACGGCCTATGAAGCGTTTTATCCGCAGGGACCGGAACCGGTTGAGGCGAATATTACCGCGCTGACCGATCCCGAAAATCTGAAATGGCAAAGTCTGGTGGCCGAAGATACGCCGGTACCGACACCGTGGAATAAAACAACTTATGATGCGATTGACCGCGAATATCAGCAAAAACGGCAGGAACTTAATGCAAAAATCGCTCAGTTAAAACGAGACAATGCCCCGCAAAGTGAAATCGACAGGGCCGAGCAGCAGGCGGCTGATCTCAGCAAATCCACTGCTGAAAAACTGGATGCCTTGCTGCGGAATGATCAGTACTGGAACAGGGTCGGCGCTTTTGAGGGCGCCGGTTACATGTCCGAAGGCCTGTACCGGCCGATGCTCGATTGCATCATGTTCAGCAAGGGGACGAAACCCTTTTGCCGCGTCTGCCGGCAGGCGATAGAAAATATGATTAAATATTATACGGATTGATACGGAATTTAAGCGTGGGGATATTGTGTTGTTTCTTACCTCCGATTAAATAGCAACTAAAATGAAGCAAAGTTTTGGCTGAGACAGGAAATAAAATGACAGAAACAGAACACAGTTATGATATCATCATCATCGGCGGGGGACCGGCCGGATCAACCGCTGCCATTTATGCCCGGCGGGCGGGATTGCGCACATTGCTGCTGGATAAAGACACTTTTCCCAGAGATAAGATTTGCGGCGACGCCATATCCGGAAAATCAATGACCATTTTAAAAGATCTGAATCTGATAGAGGAAGCCAAAAATTTACCGGGGGCTCTGATCGATGCCATCGTTTTCGGCAGTCCCGATCATAAAGAAGTGCGGATTCCCCTGAAGGGCAATCCGGATAAAGGCATTCCGCCGGGACTGGTTATCCGGCGCACCATTTTTGATAATTTTCTTTTTGAAGCCGCACAACGGGAAGGCGGCACAACGATTCAGGGATTTCGGGTAACCGGTCTGATCGTGGAAAACAATCATGTCACCGGAGTCGAAGGCAAAGACGATCAGGGGCAAAAGCACACGTTTAACGGTAAAATTATTTTCGGCGCGGACGGATTCAGTTCGGTTGTCGCCCGAAAAATGGAAATATATAATCACGATCCCCGGCACTGGGTTGTGGCTTTGCGTCAGTACTACAGAAATGTATCAGGCGTAGATAACAAAATCGAATTGCATTACATCAACGAAGTGCAGCCGGGATATTTGTGGATTTTTGCCGCGGATGACGACAAAGTGAACGTGGGCATCGGCATGCATCACAGAGCGATGAAACGGCGCAATGTAGACTTAAAAATTGCTTTAAAAAAGGCTCTTGAGAGTCCGGCTTTCAAATCCCGTTTTAAGAATGCCGAAGCCCTGGAAGAACCGCGGGGCTGGAATTTGCCCGTCGGCAGCATGCGCCGTAAAAATTTTGGTAACGGCTTTTTACTGCTGGGCGACGCCGCCGGACTGATCGATCCTTTCAGCGGTGAGGGTATCGGCAATGCCATGTATTCGGCCCGCTACGCCGTGGAAGCAGCCAAAGCCGCCATCGAGTCCGGCGATCTCAGTGCCGCCTTTCTGGCCCGCTACGACCGCGATTTGTGGAATGAAATCGGCGATGAACTGCAGGTGAGCACCAGGCTGCAAAAAATTGGGCAGGTACGGCCGCTGCTTAAATTCGTACTCAACAAAGCCGCGCGCAGCGATAATGTCCGTGAAATAATCAGCGGCATGATGGCCAACCAGATTCCGAAGCAAAAACTGGCCAATCCGCTGTTTTATTTAAAACTGATTTTCAGTTAGTTTTTATAGAAAAGTAGAAGCGAAGCGGAAAACCCAATCTGCGGAAGAAGGGAGTAGATAAGAAGGAGGTACCAACAATCCCCTCCGACGGAGGGGCAGGGGTGGGTCGCCATTGGCAGCGAACTGACCGGAATAAGGAATAAATTCAAAACAGGTAATTTATTCTTAAATTAAAACTTTGGGCACAGGAAGAAACCCACCCCTTAATCCCCTCCGACGGAGGGGTAGGGGTGGGTCGCCATTGGCAGCGAACTGACCGGAATAAGGAATAAATTCAAAAC
>CAYXRA010000062.1:0-23644 GCA_964467525.1 uncultured Calditrichaceae bacterium | reverse complement strand
ACATCCTGTTCTACCAATATTATACACAATTGTCTTCTGAAATATAACAACTATCCATCTGTTTATCATACACTTAGTTCGATTTATGAAAATAACACGCCGATACATTCGGTATTTTGGGGGATGCAATTGCCTGACCGGTTATTCCGTTTCATGGAAAACGACGAATCCGATTAACCGGTAATTAAAATAAATCGGTTTTACGCCGCCCAACGCCCAGTATTAATAACGATTAACGATTTAAGCCAACCGCTATTCCTTACTCCCAAGAACGCTGGTCGAGCGGTAGCCGTTGCCATCGGGCGGCGGATCCACCGTAATGGAAATATAAACCTGCGGCGCTTCCAGACTGTCGCCGGGCGCCCAGGTGAAGCTGAACTGCGTGGCGCCGGGTCCTTTAGCTTGCGTATCGAGCATCTGGAAGTTCACGTCGCCGTAAACTTCGCCGTCGGTGGGACTGACATTAATCCGGCTCCCGCCAATGATGGGATTGCCCCAGATATCTTTGATTTCGTAATCAAACTTCACCGGTTTATTAAGATTCGTATAGGTGAACGTCGTCGGAGAAACGGCAATGGCCGCGGTAACATCGCTGAGCAGCAGGCGCGCCCGCGTGTCGATTTGATGACGTATGAGCGTATCGGTAAAAGTATGGGCATTGATATGGGCATAAGAACTGTCGGCGGGATGAGGCGGCAGAGGCTGGGCGCTCATATAGCGAACGGTTGCCCGCCCCATTTCATCGGTTACGGCGGCGCCTTCGATGATGCCGTAATCGGTTTCAAAATATACAATCGTTCCCGGAGCCACCGGATTGCTGAATTTATCGCCGACAAAAGCGGTCACGTAATCGATAATGCCAAAATGCACGCGCCCGGCAATATTGACCCGGTCCAGACCCAGACTGAAATGCCGGTTGTCCGGCAGGCCGCCATAAACGGCGAGGCGGATGGGCAGCGCCCTGATCACTTCACCATTCACCAGGGTTTGAGCCTGAATCTGAACCGCGCCGGACACGGTGCCGCTGTTTAAGATCGTGTAAACCAGGCCGTTTTCCGTATCCATCGATTGGGGATACAAATATTCGCCGCCGCCCGGTCCATTCAAAATGGAGAACTGAACCGTGGCTTTATGATCGGAATCAACCGGCACGCCCTTTTTATCGGTCACCAGAAAATGGATGATCGCCGTTTCCGTGAGACCGGAACTGCGCACGTAAATTTGACTTTTGTGTTTTCCGTATACCTCGATGTGCGAGGCATCGCCGCTTACCGTGGTCGTATCGATGGGTAAAATCACGGTATCCTGGGTGATTTTCCGCAGGGTAATATCCGATACGCGCACCTGTTCTCCCTTTTTGGCCAGCGCGGAAACCTGGGCCATCTGAAAACCGACCTTGCTGGCTTCGATGGTAACCTCTAACTCTTCTTCGGCGGGTTCAATTTCAAGACTGTAGTCACCATCTGCATCGGATGTGGTCTGGGCGTAAAATTCTTTGATATTAATCAGTGCGTCTTCAACAGGTCTGGGCTGGTTATTGCTGTCAACATAATAAACCGTACCCTTCAGCGTAACAATATCCCCGTCCTGGGTGTCTTCCTGACACGAAAATATTAATATGGCAATGATCAGGCTTAAAATAATCTGAAAAAAATTCACGCTTCCTCCTGCTGATTACGTTAATTCGGAAATCTTCAAATCGGGTGCAACTAAATTATTCTGGCGCAATTCATTCAGGCATTTTTCGAAATTTTGCATGCCGAACTCGGCTCCGGTTTGAATAACGGAATCGATCTGATGGGTTTTACCCTCGCGAATCAGGTTTTTCACCGCCGGGGTGCCGGCCAGTATTTCCAATACGGCAATCCGTTCTTCCTTCATGTGCATTTTGGCAAGGCGCTGGGAGATCACGGCCACCATAGTATGGGCGAGTACGATGCGAATCTGCCTTTGCTGTTCGGGCGGAAAAACATTGATGATGCGGTCGATGGTCTCCGCCGCCGAATTCGTATGCAGGGTTGAAAGCACAAGGTGACCGGTTTCCGCGGCAAACAGGGCGTTGGTAATCGTTTCCAGATCGCGCATCTCACCGACGAGAATGACATCGGGATCTTCGCGCAGGGCGCTGCGCAGGGCGCTGGCAAAACTTCTGGTATCACTGCCCACCTCCCGCTGGTGAATCAGGCTCTGCTTTGGCTCGTGAACGTATTCAATCGGATCTTCGATGGTGATGATGTGCTCACGGCGATTCATGTTGATTTCATGAATCATGGCCGAGAGGGTGGTCGATTTTCCGCTGCCGGTTGGTCCGGTAAGCAGAATAAGTCCTTTTTTCCGTTTTATGAATTCGGATATGGCTTCCGGCATCCGCAGTTCGGCCAGGGTACGAATATGCGGCGGAATGATGCGGAATGCGGCGCTGAGTCCCTTGGCATGTTTGTAGATATTAACACGAAAACGGGCGATATCTTTTAAGTACAGGGCCAGGTCGACTTCATTTCCGTTGATGATGGCATCTCTTTGTTTTTCACTTAAAAAATTGAACAAAAAATCGGATAAACTTTTCGCATCAACAGGCGGTGTATCAACCCGTTTCAATCCACCGAGGATGCGGATAATCGGCGGCATACCGCTGCTGAAATGGACATCGGAGGCATTGTTATTGACGCCCAGCTTCAGTGTCTCTTCAAAAATATTTGCACCCATGCTAACTTCCCGGATCCTCTTATTACATCTTCTTGGTTGTTATAAAAATCAATAAATCCTTCTTTTCCTTGATGATCGACGTGTGGCGGAACAAATAACCCAGCAGCGGAATATCCCCCAACAGCCAGACTTTATTCACGGTTTTATTTTCGGTTGCTTTAACCAATCCGCCAATGACCACCGTCTCGCCGTCTTTCACGATCACCGTGGTTTGTACTTCACGGCGTGAGGTAATCGGCTGTGGCGCTTCGGCCGATCCGGTATAACCGATAATCTCCTCCAGCATCGGATGCACATTCAGAGTAATTAAATCTTCGCTGCCAATTTGAGGAACGACTTCCAGTTCCATATTAATGTCTTTTTCTTTGTAGGAAAAGAGATCGCCGGAAATCCCCCGTGAAATTTCCGGAATCGGAATCGTGGTTCCAATCCGGATAAGGGCTTTTTTATTGTTCATTGTGGTTACTTTGGGATTTGAAATCAGTCTCGAATTTTTATCCAGCGCCAGAAAGTCAAGCGTCGCCCTGAGCTGTTCAAAACTGATCACGCCGAAGTTCAGATCATCCACCACATCCGGCAGCTCATACCAGGCTGAGAGCAGAGGCTGATTGCCGCCCTGACCGCCCTGTCCCGTTTGGGTAATGGGGGCCGTCGTTTCCGCGCCGTCCAATCCCGCTTTTATACTGGTGGGATATTTGATGCCGATGCGGTCCTCATCACCGAGCACTGTTTCCACCAGCCTTACTTCGATCTGAATCTGCTGGCTCGGCTTATCCATTAATTCAACCACACGGTCGATTTCCCGCATGTTCTCCCATAGATCGGTAACCACCAGAATATTGGAACGCTGATCTTTACCCTCCGCATCTGCTTCGGAAAGAAGCGCCTGCATCTTGCCCCGCGCGGACAGCAACGGTTCCAGGGTTACTTTGAGTTTAAAACCGTCCAGATACTGAAGCGTATAAACTTTGGTATTCCGTTCCCCGTTAATCGTGTTTTCAAACGGCTTAACAAGAATAATTTCATCCTTGACGATAAAGTGATAGCCATGCACTTTCAGAATAGCGTTCAGGGCATTTTCGAGCGTTACATCATAGAGCTGAACATTAACATTGCCGGATACTGTGCCGCTCATGATCAGATTCAGGGAGTACTGCCGGGCGAACACCCTGAGGGCGTTTTCCATGGAAGTGCCGGAAAAATTAGGAGAGACACGCTGCTGCAATAACTTTTCCATATCCTCTGAAAAGCTGTAAGCGGATGTTAAAAATACGATGCACAGAATGGTTATTAAACACTTTCTAAACATTATGGGCTCTCCTTAGAATTTTTCGAGCTTGAGTACAATTCTGTTTTTGGAATCGGACAGAACAACCCGGTCTGAAGCTATATCCATAACCCGGTATCCGGATATGGTATCGCCTTTTTTCAGAATGCGGTCGTTAATCAGGGCAATCGAATTTCCATCGCGGTAACTTATGGCTTCCAGCCTGAAGGTCGGTAAGACCGCGCGCGGTTTCGGGGTTGTTCTTCTTACGATTTTTTTAGTCATGTCCCGGAATGGATCGCGTCCCCAGTTTTTAATATTCAACTCCGCCCTGTTTTCCGCGACCGCGGCGCTGCCGTCCGGTTTCTTTACGACCGAAGATTTTTTCGGGGATTCCTTGTCAAGATAGTAACTGAGATATTCGTCTTTATGTGTAACAAAATCAAAGATGGCATAGCAAATTACTATACCAAGAATTATGAATAATCTTTTCTGACTTTTAGTTAGTTCCATTTTTATTCATTCCAGGTATAAAGTTTTGCCGAAATTTTGGATTCCAGCTTAGTATTTTTTTCTTTTTTCCTGTTAAGCTCGATTTCATCGGTGGTGATATAAAAGGGCAGTTTATACCAGTTTTCAAGGTAACGACCAATATCGATATAATTACCCTCCACAGTAACGACCAGGGGAAGGGTTACAATCACCGCCGATTTATCCTTCGCGAAATAATTTTCCAGAGCTGGTGCGAAATCCACCAGTTTCAGATTGTGTTCTTTTGCCATCTCATCCATCCTGCTTGTTACCCTGGAAAGTTCGTTACGGCGGATAAATTTGCTCTTTTGCTTTTCAAGCTTTTTCTGAATCAGTTCGTAGCGGTCCTGAACGTTGTCGATATTGCGTTTGGCTCTTTTGGCCGTCTTCACCTTCTGAACAATCGTGCTCAGTTCTTCATTTACGTTTTCCAGGTTTCTTTCAGCCGAATTGTTTATCAGTATATACCACGAAACGAAACCTAAAACCAAATTGCTTACCAGTACGACAAATATCTTTTTCTCTTTCATTATCTTCCTTTTACAGTGTTAACCGGACACCAAACATGGTTATATTTTTTTCCGGATCCTTCTGTTTATAATTCAACTGAATATTCTTAAAGTAATTAAGATCATTCAGATGATTAATATAGTCGATCAGAATCACATCGCCCACCAGCAGTTCGCTTTTAATGATGCCTTCAATATCTATCCGGTAGCGCTCACCTTTATTTTCGGCATTTTTCATGCCTTTGGCTTTTTCATCAACGGGATAAAAATGGTAGTTCTCGAAAATGATTTCCGGGGGTGTTTCATTGCTGAATATTTTCATTACCTCCAGCATCGGCGGCTGCTGTTCGACAAATCCAAGCAGCGCCTGATTTTCGGCATTAACCTCGGCAATCTGATCGACCAAATCTTTATACATACCCTCCACCGGATTTAATTTGTCATATTCCTTTTGATACTGGGCCACCAACTGCCTTTGATTTTGCAGTATTGTATTTTGCAGGTGTGAATAAAAACTTAATCCACCCGCGCCAAGGATGATCAGAAAGGTTAAAAACCAGTTAATTTTGCGGAAGGTTACCCGGTTATGGTACTGCTCCGGCAGCAGGCTAAATGTTTTCCGGCTTTGTAATATGGTACCGATGGCGGTGAAAAATTCTCCGTATTGTAAGGGCTGCGCCGCGCTTTCAGAAAGCTGGGGCGCCATGATGATAATGGGCATCTTCAGGCGATTTTTGAGATAGGGTACCAAACTTTCCTTTCTGATACCATAACCGGAAATCACCAGCCGATCGATATAATTATTCTTTTTCCTGCCCTGAATGAAGGCAATCGAACGCAGAATTTCGGAAAAGAAGGTGTGCAATACCGGATTTTGTTTTTCCTGCAAATCCTTTATTTTACTCAGTAAACGTGAGCGTATCGCATCGGCGTTCCCTTCATCAGCACGTTTTTTGTCAGGATATTTCTTTTCGTTGCCCTCTGTCGCTTTTTTATCATCCGATCGGATAATTACCTCCAGATTACGCGCCCCGATACCAACATTTCGGAAGTATTCAAATCTGCCGTTCTTAATAAAACAGATTTGGCTGTAATCATAAGAAATATCAACAACCATATCGCTCTTATCTCCGGCACACATTTTGGAATAGGCTGCCAGAATCGCTGCTTGTCGCGGTACCAGATTGGACAGCACCATATTTGCATTTTCAAAAATATCCAGGTATTTCCGAACCGTTTTTGCAGGCGCCACAGAGATGAGGATGCGCTGCCTGGTTGTACCCTCTTCTTCAAATTCTTCGACGATTTCATAAGTCCAGATTGAATCTTCATCGAAGTTTTGCAAATCGTTTTGATTTTTATAGTAGAGGGCATTTTTCAGTTCGGATTTGCGGCGCATTTTCGGCATCAGCACCTGTCGTATATTGATATCCGGACTGAAGATACTGGCATATACCTGCATGCCGGGTTTATAGATTTTTGCATGTATATTTTCAAGGGCGATCTGCAGGGCTTTTAACCGGTTCGATTCTTCGGAAGGAAATTTTTGTACGCCCCATCTGAGGGTCTGTAAATAATTACCGGATTTTTTTGCCACCACATAGCGCACCTTATCCACATCGATATCCAGCGATAGGACCTTCCGGGCATCGAGCTTTTTGACGAAAGGCAGCGGTTTATGAAAATCGGTGAAAATCTGTGCCTGTGGTTTTACCGGTCTCTTCATCTGTTTTGGCTGTTGCATCTGTTCCGGTCTTCGCGCCTGCTTCGGGGGGCGGTTTTGCCTGTTTTGACCGGTCGACCGCGGCTTTAGGTTTTTAGCATCCGCCCTGTTCGGTTTCATTTTATTTGAATTGTCAGTATTATTCATAAATCGCCGTTCTGCGTTAAAAAATTAGTTACTGTTTTCCCAGGTACTGCCCGTAATAATGAGCGGACCGCCGTTGACCGTGTATTGCAGTAAATCGTTGATATTATTCCGGTTGTGTCTGACAGTAAACCGAAAGGGCCACCAGTGCCGGCTGGTACCGGTAATATCGCCATTTGTTATTAATCCGCCGTTTAATTCACGCCATAAAAGCTGCCATTGACACTGAAATGTTCTGCCGGCAACAGGCTGATAGATCGTACCCACCGTAAATCCCAGCGGTAACCAGCTGGTATTGATTCTGACATTGCCGCGTGCCACAAAATTGCCGCGATTTGCCCAGTTAAAGCGCCCGAAGCTGAGATTCCCCTCGACGTAGGTAATATCTCTCGTGAAAACAAATGGCCAGTTCAGATTCAGATTACCTGTGAAGTATTGTGTCGGGCGCGCTAAATCGCGTAATTCATCGTGATCAAAAAGTGGCATATGGGTTGCATTTTCCCTGATCCGTCCGGAGGGAATCGTTCTTATATAACGGGCCTCACCGGTGGTGTAAATCGCATAATAGGAAACATCAATATAGGAAAATTCTTTTTCAATCGTTTCGGCGAAATTTTGACTGTATCCCGTGGCTTCAATACTTACCGTTGTACTATTGACAACATTGAGGCGCACGATACAATAACTGCCGCCGCCGGTCTGTACCGTTTCACTGTAATTATTTATACTGTTGAGCGAGCTGTTGCTCACGGCGTATTCCATAATGCCACGGATGCCGTACTCAATTCCGGATTGAGCGGCATAAAATGCCCGCCGTTTTCCGACATTGAGCACCTGCATCTGTGTATCGGCAACCACCAGGGTAGCCATACTGACGCCGATGATGCCTAAAAACACGATAAACAGGAGCGTAATCAGCAAGCCGCCGCCGCGCTCATCTTTTAATAATCTTCTAATTACGGACATAAAACATGTCCTCGAGTGTCGTGGTTATACCTTCCGTTTCAATCACGAGATTAACCTCAATGTAACGCACCTCGTCTGCATTGCCCGTTTCATTCAGGTCAATATCCAGATATCTGAATGGATTTTGCTGAACATCATTGAGTAAAACATTCCAGCCTCCGCCCCCCTCGCTTTTGCGCAGCATATTTCCGTTTTTCATGTAGCGAATCTGCACACCATTCTCATCCCTGAAAAAAAGTTTCATGCCGGCGTTTTGTCCCATGTTTAAACCGAAGATCTGTGTTGGATCCATTTTCTGAATATCATTGCGAATGATATCCATCACCTTACGCAGCTCCCAGCGCGCATTGGTACTGTTGGTTATTGTAGCCGTGGCCCGCGCGTGCAAAACGATGATACCAAAGGCAATCGAAAACAATATGCCCATAATGGTTATTGTCGTAACCAGTTCCAAAATGGTATATCCGTTTTCTTTTAGAATTTTATTGTTCATGGTATTTCGTTAAGCGTACAAATAATGTAACTCCATCCGTTAACTGCGGAT
Source organism: uncultured Calditrichaceae bacterium (assembly GCA_964467525.1). Lineage (GTDB taxonomy): Bacteria > Calditrichota > Calditrichia > Calditrichales > Calditrichaceae > CAYXRA01. Next base: position 15,254 of record CAYXRA010000062.1, on the reverse strand, counting down.
GGGTGACCACAACGCTGACCTCCCAGGCATCAATACCGGCATTACCCCAGTTGCTGATCGTGCTGACCGTAACCGTGCGATGAAAATTATCATTTAAATTCTCATCGACCTCGAACTGAGCAGGATTTTTATACCAATCCCACTGATCCTCTTTAAGGCCAATTATCTCTTCCAGCTTTTCTTCGGCAAAACCAACAGCCTGATCTTTTACCGTATTACGTGCCGAGTGGACGGATATTGCGGCTATCAGTGAAAATACCGAGGGTAATACCAGTCCGAGAATGACGATGACAACCACCAGCTCGATAAGCGTATAGCCATTTTCATTTTTATAAATTGTTACAGGCACTTTCACGGTCATTTAATTTGTTATTCGCATAATCTGAAAAAAAAATTTAAAATAAAGTTACCGGCAGGCTAACCGCTGCTCAGTAATTTACCGAGATATCATCCCCGGCCATGGTTACCGTAAAATCTCTGCCATCCGCCGTTTTCGGTATCTGTCCGTCGTAAAAAAATGTTTCAGGTACGGCATTGTAATCATCAACGGCTTCGCTTAGTGTATAATTATTATCGGTCATTAATTTGTCGACATAATATACAATGATCGCAGCCTTAATTGCCCTGACATTGGCGTTGTTGGTCATCTCCGCGGTAGTCGCTGCCGTATCGATATATTTGGGAATGGCAATGCCGGCGACAATACCAATAATAACTACGACCACAACCAGTTCAACCAAAGTGAAACCGTGTTGATTTTGCAACACGGTTTCATGCTTTGATTTAAGATAGATCTGATTCCTGCAATTGTCCGCCATCATTCAACGACAAGGGCACCGTCACTTACAGACACGGAAAAGTCACTCCCGTCTGCCTTGGTAGGCGTTACGCCATCAGCGAAGAAATCGTCCGAATTCGATTCATAGTAGGTAACCGCCTGATCCAGCGTATAGGTATTATCAGCCATAACCTCATTGGCGAAATACATCATAATGGCTGCTTCAATGGCTTTCTCATTAGCTTCATTGGAGGCGGCCTCGGCATTGGCGGTCAGGTCCAGATACCGGGGCACGGCAATCGCCGCCAGGATGCCCAGGATAACGATAACAACAACCAGTTCGATCAGGGTGAAACCCTTTTGGTTTGAGGCTAAGTTCATATTTATCTCCTTATAAGTTAGTGAATATGAGTTTAGTTTATTTTACAACATTTAACATTTCCCACATGGGCAAAAACATGGCCAGGGCTAAAAGCAAAATCATACCGCCTAAGACAACTGTCACAATCGGTTCGATCAGTGAAGTCATATTGCTTACCGTATCCGAAACTTCGCGGTCATAAAATTCCGAAATATTGGCCAGCATATCATCCAGCGCACCGGATTTCTCACCAATGGATATCATTTCCACCAGTAAATTGGAAAAGTACGGGCTTTGTTGAAGCGAGGCGGCAATACCCTCACCATTAATTATCTTATCGGATGCAATTTTTATTTCTTTATTGAAAACTTTGTTTCTCATCACCTGCTGCATAATTGCAAAAGAATTGGTGATATTCACCCCTGTTCGATTCATGGTGAAAAACAATTTTGCAAACTGTGAGATATTCACTTTTTTAATAAACTCACCTACAATTGGCAGTTTTAACAAAATAGTATCGAAAACAAAACGACCGCCCGGCGTCCTGACATACAGGACGATTGCAGTTATCAGTATGATTAAACCGGCTAGTACAAAAAGTCCGTAGTTCGCAATCAGGCTATGCATAACCACAAGTATTTTCGTCGGCAGGGGCAGGTCGGCGCCCTGCTTTTCGAACATGGGCATAAAGTTTGGAATTACGGTTGTGGTGAAAACAACGAAGGCCCCGATTAAACCGATAAAAACAAATATCGGGTAGCGAAAGGCCTTCTTCACTTCTGAGCGCATGCGGGCGTCATCTTCAAGATATTTATATAAATACAGCAGTGATTCTTCCAGGGTACCGCTGACTTCACCAATTTTAATCGAATTGACATAAATTGAACTGAATATACGCGGATATTGGCTGAAAGCGTCTGAAAGTTTGCTGCCCTGTTCTATATCGTCACTCAGTTTTTCGATGATTTTTTTAAAGTTTTCATCCCGGGTTTGATCTTTAACCGTGCTTAAACTGGTCACAATCGGCACGCCGGCCTTAAGCAGTGTGTACAACTGTTTCGTAAAAACAATCAGCACATCATCTTTTATTTTGAAGGATAATTTCCCTACTTTTTTCTTTGAATCCTGTTTCTTGACTGAAACCGGAATCATTTTCAAATCGCGCAGCTGATTAATTACATCCCGCTCGTCCGTGGCAAGGATGACACTTTCGACCGTCTGACCTTCCTGATTAACCGCTTTGTATTTAAAATTTGGCATAGGTTCTTCTAAATTTTTCGAAAACTTCTGTCAATTTATTTTATTAGCTGAAAATAATTGTCTATCAACCAGTTTCCCCAAAAAAGGAACACAATCAATCCCGCTGCCAAAAAAGGGGCTAACGGTATATACTCATTCTTCGGCATTAATCTTAAAAGTTTTAGAAAAATAATTAAAATCAAGGCAAGAAAAAATCCACCGTAAAGGGCAATGAGGATCATCTTCCATCCCAGAAAAAAGCCACCGCAGGCGGCGAGTTTCACGTCGCCCATGCCCAGACTCTCTTTTTTAAACAATGCCTTACCCAGGACGGCAAAAAGCAGCATCGCTCCACCGCCCAACAGCAAACCTAATCCGGCAACCTGCCAGGAAATGACCGGAAAAAGCAGATTAAATATCAGACCGTAAATGAACAGCAAAATCAGCACTTTGTTGTAAATCATCTGTGTTCTGAGATCGATTACCGCTATGACAATCAGGAAATAAATAAAAACCGTATAAAAAAAGAAAGACGCACTGAGTCCGAATTTATGAAAGGCAAGCAGAGTCAGAACACCGGCAGCAAGTTCCACCAACGGATACTGAATTGAAATTTTTGATCCACAGGATCGGCAACGCCCCCTGATAACAAGGTAAGAAAGGATGGGTATATTCAGGTAAAAAGGAATAGGCTTTTTGCAATGGGGGCAATGCGAACCCGGTTTAGCCAGTGATTGGCTTTTCGGCAGACGGTAAATACAAACATTGAGAAAACTGCCGAAAACTGCACCGATACAAAAAAGAAAGAGCTCTGCCATTTCATTCTTTAAATAAGTTTAAGTCTCGAGTCCCTGTCATCATTATTTTTACTTGCCGGTTTTCCGGCATTTTCGGATTCCTTTGTCGATTCGCCCTGTTCTGCATAAATCACTTTACTGAAATCGGGAGCGTCGGCCCGGTCGAGCAGCCGTTTTATATGTGTTATCAGAAGGTCGAGGTTAATGGGTTTGGTCAAAAAATCATCTGCGCCGAATTGTAAACCTTTAATCTCATTCTCGGTGGTTTTGAGACTGGTCAGCACCAATACCGGCAGGCGTTCAGTACTGGGTTCGGCTCGTAAATGTTGTAAAAACTCGAATCCGTCCATGGAAGGCATCATAATATCAAGGACAATTAAGTCGGGGGCCTTTTCCACAACCTGAACCAGCGCCTTTATGCCATCTTCTGCTTCACGTACTGTCCAGCTCGTCTTTTTCTCGATCATTTTTTTTATGATCATGCGCGTGGCCCGGTTATCTTCAACGACTAATATATCTTTATTCAGTTTTGTCGTATCCGGTCGCTTGTACAAGGGCAGAGGCATTTCTTTCTTCTTCGTATATTCATCCCTTACTTCCTGTGATATCAGACTGGCCTGAGTATAATCTTTTTTTGTCTCTTCATTCTTTGGTTCTTCCTCAGTTTTATTGACAGGTAAATCGTCTTTTTGAGAACCCGGATGAATAACTCTGATAACCTCTTTATAGTCTGTAATGCCTTCGGCGATCAATGTTAATCCATCTTCAAAAAGATTATGAAATCCCTGTTCCCGTGCAGTCCGTCGTATTTCCCGTATGGATCCGTCACTATTAATCAAATCACGCAGTTTATCATCGAGCAGCAAAATTTCGTACACCCCTATCCGGCCTTTATATCCGGCAAAACCACATTCTTTGCATCCCTTAGCTTCGTAAACCTGCGGTGTAAATCCCAATTGCCTTATCAGACTATTCAGTTTTCCATCAATATCATCTTTGTTCACTTTTAGCTTGCAATGATTGCATAGTCTGCGTACCAGGCGTTGGGCGATAATGGCTTCTAAAGATTCCGTGATTTTTGTTTTGTCAACACCTATATCCTGCAGACGGGTAATAGTTGTAAAGGTATCATTGGTATGCAGTGTACTCAGTACAAGGTGCCCGGTCAGCGCTGCCTGAATGGCGATTTCCGCGGTTTCTTTGTCACGAATCTCACCGACCAGGATAACATCGGGATCCTGCCTTAGAAATGACCGCAACGCCGTCGCAAAGGAAATACCGGCCTTTTCATTGACCTGGACCTGATTAATGTCTTCTATCATATATTCAATGGGATCTTCAATGGTCAGGATATTGTTTGTCGCAGAACGTATACGATTGATAGCCGAGTAGAGTGTAGTGCTTTTTCCGGATCCGGTGGGCCCGGTAACCAGCACCATCCCCTGCGTAAAGGCAAAACACTGTTCCAGCAATTTACGGTTTTCGCCGCGAATACCCATTTTCTCAAAAGAGACCGCGGCATTGCGCCGATCAAGAATCCGGATTACCCCTTTTTCACCGTAACTTGTGGGCAAAATGGAAATACGCAGATCGATATCGACATCGTCGACAATGATTTTTGCCTTGCCATCCTGGGGTTTACGTGTTTCGGCAATATTCAGATTTGAAATAATTTTGATACGACTCATCAGCGTTGAATGAATACTGCGCGGTAATTCCAGTTTACTTCTTAAGACGCCATCGATTCTGAATCGTACGGATACGCCATCTTCTTTGGGTTCGATGTGTACATCACTGGCCTCTTCCGTGATGGCATCGCTTAAAATCTGGTTAACCAGCCGGACAACCGATGAACTGCCTTCCTGTTTATCGTCCCCGGCAATTTTAACCTTGGATCCGCTTTTCTCTTTACCGACAAGGTTATCGATGATTTTTTCCGGGGAATAATATTCGTTTATTTTTTGATTAATCTGGTCCTTGTACGCAAAATAAGTCTTTACATAGCGGCCGGTTAAATATTCAATCTCATTTTCGGCATTCAGATTTGACGGATTGAATGAGGCAATACGAATTTGTTTTTTATCTATTGCGAAAGGAATGATCAGGTTTTTGCGGCATACTGCTTCCGGAATTTGTTTAATTAACTTAGGATCTATTGACACTTTATCAAGATTTATAGTTGGGATTTTAAGGGCATTTTCAATAAATACGGCAATATCTTCCGGTTTTAAATATTCGTTTTTTATCAGCACATCGAAAAAATAACTTTCGTCGGGAAATCGCTGCGCCAATTCTTCATATAAACCTTCATCGATAATCTGATAATAAATTAAAGCCTTGGCTAACCAGTTGTCCTGGAATTTTTGTTTACTTTGTACTTCCATTTTTTTAAGTTTTGATATTGTGTACCTGAACAATTTTCTGATAATCTGATAATCGTATCATTGCCAGATTACTTAAAGAATTTCTCAATAAAAATACAATGTGTCATGATATAATAATGACAATTATATCTGAAAAGCGCTAACGAATCCGAATGCAAAACAGATGAAGATATGAAATTACCGATTCAGTGTCCCGACCATAAGAATAAAGTAAAGTGCTGATTTCGGATACTGAAAAAAACACCCGGCCGATATCAATTATAGGATATTCGTATTTCTGTCCGAAGATGAGCGCAATCCTGCACTGCATGTACAGAGCCAGCGAAATAGATGAAATAAATTTTAATGCAATTTCGAGACTAAATCAATTTTAATTTTACATCACCATTCAACTGACTATGATCTGAATCGCTGTCTGAACTATTGTATGCATTTTCAGACTTAACCAGCGTTTCAGCGCGGGCGAAAAGCCGTTTGGTTCTGGCAATTAATAAATCCATGTTGATCGGTTTACTGATAAAATCATCCGCGCCGTATTCTAAACTTTTTACTTCATCCTCGGTAGTCTTTAATCCGGTTAAAATAAGTATCGGTAAATTAGCGGTGCTGGACTTCGATCTGATATGTTGCAGGAACTCGAATCCGTCCATCGAGGGCATCATTATATCAAGTATGATTAAATCGGGACGCTTTTCGACGACTTCAACCAAGCCTTTTATGCCGTCTTCGGCCTCTCTTATTTTCCAGTTTGTTTCCTTTTCCAGCATCTTTTTTATAAATTTTCTGATGGATGAGGTGTCTTCAATAACTAAAATATCTTTTTCAACTTTGGTGACATCCTTATTGTTGGCAGCCTGCTTCCTTTCGGACTGTTCTGCCCGGAATTTTTTTTCGATTGCCGCCCCTTTATCATTTCCGTCGGCTTCAGGTTTCGACGCGCTACCTTCTTCCGGTTGTGTCTCGGATAGAGAAACATCGCGTTCCGAACCGGGATGAATAATTCTGATAACCTCTTTGTAATCTGTCACACCTTCGGCGACCAGAGCCAGTGCATCTTCGAAGAGATTGCGAAATCCTTTATCGCGGGCACACTGGCGAATTTCTTTAATCGATCCATTTTTATTTATTAAATCGCGCAGATTATCATCCAGCAGCAAAATCTCATAAACGCCAATCCTGCCCTTGTATCCCGAAAACCCGCATTTCTGACAACCTTTAGCTTCATGAACTTTGGGCTTTAATCCCATTTTTTTGATTATGCTCAGCACTTTTTGATCTATTTCATTCGAACTGACTGCGACTTTGCATTGATCACACAGTTTGCGCACCAACCGCTGGGCAACAATGGCTTCCAGGGATTCGGTAATCTTTGTTTTATCGATGCCCATATCCTGCAGGCGCGTAATTGTGGTAAATGTATCATTCGTATGCAGCGTACTCAAAACCAGATGCCCGGTGAGGGAGGCCTGAATGGCTATTTCCGCCGTTTCGCGGTCGCGAATCTCACCCACCAAAATAACATCGGGATCCTGCCTTAAAAATGAGCGCAGGGCCGTGGCAAAAGTAACGCCGGCCTTTTCATTAACCTGTACCTGGTTAATTCCCTCCATCATGTATTCGATCGGATCCTCGATCGTCAGTATATTATTGGTTGTGGAACGGATACGGTTTATGGCCGAGTAGAGCGTGGTGCTTTTTCCCGAACCGGTCGGACCGGTAACCAGCACCATCCCCTGCGTAAAGGCAAAACACTGTTCCAGTAATTTACGGTTTTCGCCGCGAATACCCATTTTATCAAAAGATACCGCAGCTTTCCGGCGGTCGAGAATACGGATCACCGCTTTTTCGCCGTAACTGGTGGGCAATATGGAAATACGCAGATCGATATCCGCATCATCAACAATTATTTTTGCCTTGCCGTCCTGCGGTTTGCGTGACTCGGCGATATTCAGATTTGAAATAATTTTGATACGGCTCATTAACGTGGCATGTACGCTGCGCGGCAGCGCGAGCATATTTCGTAAAACGCCGTCCACCCTGAAGCGTACGGAAACATCATTTTCCTTTGGTTCAATATGTACGTCACTGGCTTCCGCGCCGATGGCATCACCTAAAATCTGATTTACCAGACGAACCACGGAAGTGCCGCTTTCCTGCTTATCGTCGCCGGCAATTTTTACTTTCGCGGGACTTTTCTTTCTATCGACAAGATTATCGATGAATTTTTCCGGCGCATAATATTCATTTATTTTATTTTCAATCTGATCCTTAAACGAAAAATAGGTTTTAACATACTCTCCTGTAATATGCTCTATCTGATTCTCCGCGTTCAGATTAGAGGGATTGAATGAGGCGATCGAAATCTGGCCGTCAACCGAGCTGATCGGAATTATCAGATGTTTGCGGCATACATCTTCGGGAATCAGCTTAATTAATTTTTCATCAATGGTGACATTATCGAGATTGATTGTGGGAATTTTCAGGGCATTTTCGATAAACTCCGCCACATCTTCCGGCATTAAATAGCCGTTACTGGTAAGCACATCAAAAAGGTAATGCTCGTCAGGAAACCGTTGTGCCAGTTCGCCAAACATATCCTCATCAATTACCTGATAATATATCAGCGCCTTCGCCAGCCAGTCATCTTTAAATTTATTAGTTGTATGGACATCCATAATATCATAACCTATAAGAATAGCATTCAAATTTAGTCGTTTTTACATGATAACTATAATCGTAATGTATTTTAAATACTTAATTATTATCCTGAATATTTGATTAGAAAGAAAACAGAAAAATAAGTTAACCCAAATCATTAAACCCTAAGTTAGTCCGAATAGGGGTAAATACAGAAATAATACCGATAAAATCGTGTAATAATTGGTTATTGACTATTCCCCGGCAAGTTTTTTCCGGATCATTTTACGCGCTTCGGTCCGCTCCTTACTGTTCATTTTTCGCCACCATTCCCGCAGTTCTTTGCCCGATTTCCCGCTTACCAGTGAATACGCATTAAGCAAACGCAGGGTCTTTCTGTTCATAACGCACCTCACAAAATTTTGATTGATATACTGAAACCAAATATTTGAAAAAAGCTTCAATTTCCACAATCAATGGGCGCGAAAAAACTAACTATAAGCGCTTTATCTCCATCTCCAGCTGCCCGGCCTTTTGGGTCTGGATACCGCAGGTTCATCTTTTACAACCACAACGGGCTCATTGTCTTTCTTTCCGGAATCGAACCGAATGGCAAACATTTTTTTCTTTTCATCGGGATCGATTTTAAAACTTTTTTCCGCCGCGCGAAAAATTTCGGGTTTTAAACCTTCGGATGCAATAATATTCGTATATTCTTTCCGCCCCTGAATGAGATCTTTGATATAATAATCGATCTGTTCCTGACTGTAAAAATTGGTGACATCATACTCAGGCAGCTCCCGGCCTTCAACGGTTTTAATTGATTTTGTGCCGAGCAGCCCTTTTTCGTAAGTATTGACACCGCGCAGGTCACCGCGCTGAATCGCCGCCATTATATTTAACGGGACCCGATCCGTTTTGCGTACCAGTTTCTTTTTGGTCTCACCGTTTTCTTCGTACTCCTCGATAATTTCGCCCACGCCGCCGGTGTTATACATCATAAACTTGACTTTTCCGGGATACTTGTCCATTAAGGACGTCACGATATTATGGAAACGGTTCACCTTCCTGCCGCGTGAACCGATGATGAAGGGATCGGTTCCGACAATACGCACCGAATCGCCGGCCTTTTCCGGATTGGAAGCATAGCTGTGCGTCGATTCACCCCACAAATAGGACAGCACGCCCTGCTCGGCGGTTAATTCCTGGGCAAAGGGCATAATGGTATTGCGGCGCGTGATGAACGCAAAAATCAGGCCGTCCATCTCATCAAGCGTGGGCAGGTTAACGGAATCGGTGCTGATAGAAATTAATTTACCGTCCCGTTTTACTTTAAGCTGATCGCGAAAAACAACCGCCCGGCCATTGCCGCAGAGGCTTTCATCCAGAAAGTCGATATCCCCCTTGGCATCGCGCATCACATTTTCCAGTAATGCCGATTTATGAATCAATGCCTGATACATGGCCTCCTGCTGATCGGGCTCGACATCGGTTTTTACGTAAAAATTATTTTCCGAACCGAGCGCCGAACCGTCGTCACGCAAAAACAAGATATCATCCTGGCAGACCTCCGTATTTTCGCCGCGCGTATGATCCAGTCCCAGTTGATGACAGGACCAGGTGGATTTTCCGGTGGCGGTCATGCCGAATAAAAACACGCCGTAGCGCTTTAGCCGGTTTTCACGCGGATCGCGCACCGTAACAATTTTTGATCCGGAATGCAGACCGAGCATCCCCTGTTCATCGGCGCGGAACATCGCCTGTCTCAAAAATCCTTTTTTATCCTCACCAAGATAATCCGTGCCCAGGGCAATGTTTAAATCGTATTCCGGCAGCGACAGTATCTGCGCGCGCATCTGGTGCTCTTCGGGGATGTGAATCATGGTTATTTCCGGCCCCGGACGGTTCGAAGGATCGAACATCGTTGAAGCCCACATATAAGCCTGGCGGATATTTTTGGGATCGGCAACCGATATGTACAAATTACAGACGGGATTAAAATAATCGTTGTTGCCCATCTGCCGGCGAATATGCACAAAAGGCAGGGTTTTAACCAGATGCAGCACCTTCTTTAATTCCTCTTCGGAATCCTCGAGTACTTTGATCTGGCTGGGCAGCGGCTTGGGCAGCCGTACCTTTTCACTGCCCAGGTAAACTGTCTTCTGCGCCAGACGACTGGAATATTTTGATGACCAGACGTAGGATCCGTACTCGGTTTTATTGCCAAAACGGCGCGCCTCTTTTTCCAGATAGCGCATATCCACGGTTTTAATATTCCTGCCGTACAGCAGTGGCATTAATTCTTCATAAAACTTTTTATAAAACGGGAGATTATATAATTCCTTTGCCATATTCAATCCAGTTTAATTTTATAATTCCTTTTGCAATGCTTGTTTAATCTGATTGATCATTTCATCAATACTACCTGCGCCGGTGTTAAGCTGGTAACATTTGGCCACCTTAAATAATTTTCTGAACGATCGCTTCTGCAGCTCAATCCGCTGCGGTGAATCCGGCAGTAAATGGGGATTGTAGAACGGTGCGATTTTGCTGATGCCCGGCTCTACCGCGCCGGTGGCGATACCGGAGGCCATCATCTGGATCGCATCTTCGCCGTCCAGTTTTGTCAAAACTGCCCCGATGGGATCGTTTTTAAGAATGAAAACCGTGCGGATATCGATGCGTTTAACATGCTTGTTCATCCCGCCGATCCAGTAGGGATCGAGCATGGCCGCCGATTTTTTGGACGCCGCATAGCAATAGGGATAGCCGCGGTCCAGCAGGCATTCTTCGATGAATTCACAATCCTGGTTCTTGCAATCTTCTTTTTTCGAGACAACATTTTCACACTTACTGCGGTCGAAAAGGCGGGCGAAATCATTATTGTAAACGATGGTATTTGTCGGCATGTACAATTTTCTGCAGGGATTGTCCGCCGCCGCGTATCCGCCGCCATACCGTGTAAATAAAATATCATTGGCATGCAGGGCAACCATTTCATCCTGCAGCAAACGGTAGAAAATATCCGACTTTTTTGTCCCCTTCGGTCCGATCAGTGCAAAACCCAGTCCCTGGTAATCCGCGGACATGCCGCGAATGCTGTGCAGATCGAACAGGCGCTCACCGACATCGGTTACCAGCCCGATGGCCATGCTGTACAGCGATCCGTAAAAATCGGTGTTGAAGAGAATGCCTGTTTTCGTATCCGAATTGTAAAAAGCATAGGGCTGACGACCGACGGCGCCGTCGACAGCATAAATAATACCGTGCGGTTCGAGATCCGCCTCTAATTGGGCCGGGTACCAGTTTTCCACCCAGAAATCATACAGATGCCCGTTATTGGTGCGCAACTGCACAACCATGCCGTTGATATTGGCATTCCACTCGAAATACTGGTCATACTTTAATTGCGCTTCGGCTTCGGCCACCAGGGCATCGCGCCGGTCGGTATTGACGGATGCATCGACCGGGGCCATTTCTTTCATGCGCGTGCGGGTATTGTTCAATTTTACATATTTGACCCTGGCCGGCGTTTTGAGTTTTGCCAGCGCCTCTTCGATGCGGGCCATGCCCTTTTCTATCTGTTCCATGGAGGTGGCGTAGGAAAAGCGGATATGATTATCGGCGCCGAAAGCCGCGCCCGGCACTACCACGACCTTGGCCTCGCGCAGCAGGTAGTAAGCCAGACCATAGGAATTGCGGATGTAGGTGCCGTTGTGTTCCTTGCCGAAAAACGCCGTTATATTGGGAAAAGCATAGAATGCCCCCTCCGGCAGATGACAGGCCATGCCGGAAATGGACTGCAGTTTATGCACGATATAGTTACGGCGTTTCTGAAATTCCGCGACCATGCGGTTGATTTCGTACTGCGGGCCGTTCAATGCTTCGACGCTGGCGTACTGGGCGATGGCCGAGGCATTGGAGGTTGAGTGACTCTGGATTTTATTGGCCGCGGCGATGATATCCTTCGGTCCCGCGGCGTAACCCAGCCGCCAGCCTGTCATCGCGTAGGCTTTGGATACGCCGTTTACGACTATGGTCCGCTCCCTGATCTTTTCGCTCAGCGAAGCAAAACTGTGAAATTTAAAATCATCAAAAATCAGTTTTTCATAAATTTCATCGGCGATGACAAAAATATCCTCTGATTCGATAACTTCGGCCAGCGCTTCCAGGTCGCTTTTGGAATATGCGGCCCCGGTGGGATTGGAAGGATTGCACAAAATCAGTGCTTTGGTGCTGGCGGAGATGGCATTTTTCAGTTGCTCCGGTTTCAGTTTAAAACCATTGTCCTCCTCCGCCTCCAGTATCACCGGTTTACCCTGGGACAGTCGCACCATTTCCGGATAAGACACCCAGTACGGCGCCGGGATAATCACTTCGTCACCTTCATTAATCATTGCGAAAATGACATTGAAAATACTGTGCTTGGCGCCGTTTGAAACCAGGATTTCGGAAATGTCGTAATCCAGATTATTGTCTTCTTTCAGTTTTTTGGCGATAGCCTCGCGCAGTTCTTTGGTTCCGGCATTAATCGTATACTTCGTATAGCCGCTGTCAATGGCCCGTTTACCGGCGTCTTTAATGAACTGCGGCGTCGGGAAATCCGGTTCGCCGACACTGAAATCGACGACATCATGTCCCTCCGAGCGCAGGGCGATGGCTTTGGCCGCAATTTTCATGGTGGGTGAAATACCAATACTTTTTATCCGTTCAGAAATCACTTTCTACCTCATCAGCTATTTTCGTTGATTCAATCCATGGCACGCATTTAATCATCAGGCAAAATATTAAAAAACCAATACGTGATAAAAAAAAGCGTGCGGATTCTGCCGTTAATCAATTTACCGATTATTCTTCATCCGAAAGTTTCTTTTTCAGGAATTTTTTGATATCAGCGCCGGTCAGCGACTCAACCACATCCGGGAGCTGTGACAGAATTTCGGCGACCTGTCCGGTCAGTTTGGATGTGCCCAGTTTACCGTCGCTTTGGATCATGACAATTTTATCCAGTTTGGAAAGCGGTTCGGAAACAGCGCTGGCGATTTCGGGCATCTTATCCATGATCATCTGGTAAATGGCCGCCTGATTATATGACTCGAAAGCTTTAGCCTTCTTTGCGGTTGCATCGGCTTCCGCTTCACCCAGTTTTTTGATACGGTCGGCCTCGGCTTCATCTTCCGCTTTACGCGCTTCAATTTTGCCTTTGGATTCCGTGGCAATGCGGTAACTTTCCGCATCTGCTTCAGCCTTGATCTGAACACTGCGCGCTTCGGCCGGTTTGATGATATTGGCTTCCAGCTCCCGCTGCTTTCTTTCGACACTCATTTCTTCCAGTTTGGTCGCCTCTTCCATTTCCACTTTTCTGACCGCGTATTCCTCGCGCTTGATATTCTGCTGTAATTTATGGCGTTCCAGTTCGTAGGCCATATCGGCGCGCGCTTTCTTTTGATTCACGCCAACCTGTGATTCGGCCTTTTTGGCTTCGTTTTCCCAGGAAGCTTTGGCGATTTCCGCGTCGGCCTGCAGGCGGGCCACTTCACCCTCTTTTTTGGCCTGCGCCGATTTAATGGTAATGTCGCGGTCCTTCTCAGCCTGATCGACAGCCGCATCGTATTTGGCCTTAGTGATGTGCGGCTTGCTCAGGGCGTCAATATAACCCTGGGCGTCGGTGATTTCCCGCAGACCGAATGATACGATCACCAGACCCAGATTTTGGAAATCATCCTGAACGGCTTTGACCACCTGCGCGGAAAAGGCATTACGTTTCATGAAGATATCTTCCACCGTCTGGGCGCCGATCACTTCACGGACTTTGCTTTCCAGCACGGTCTGGGCAACTTCGTGGATGCCCTCGGCGCCTTTGCTTAAAAAATTGGTGATAGCAAGATACAGGGCATATTCGTCGGTATCTATTTTTACCTGCGAATTAAACTCGGCCGTAATCGGAATGCCGTTATTGGTTAAAACGTCTCCGATTTTACTGTGGACGGGGATCACCTCAATCGGCAGTTTTTCCACGCTTTCGGTGAAGGGATTGACGAAAGTCCCGCCGCCGATGCGGTATCTGAAACCGATCTCTTTTTTACTGCCGTCGGGCAGGGTGACTAAATTTTTCCGGCCGCCGGAAATGATTAGGATTTCATTCGGGCCGACTTTGTGATATTGTTTACGGATAAATAATGCGATAAGCACCACAAGCACAACAACCACGGCCACAACAATTGAAATAGAAATTAGGTCCATCAAAGCCTCCTATAAAACAATCACCATAAACTTATTTATACAAATTCGTGCGGCCCGGGGGCGAAAATCCATTGAAATGAAAAAAGAGCCGCAGCATAGAATCCTTTCGATTTTTGAGATAATGTAAAACAGTAATTTACAAATGAATAGATACAAAAAAAAGTAAATCGGAATCTTTTGCCTAATTTTTTTCTGCGGGGATTATAATGAGAAAATCGTTAAAAATGAGGCAATTTTTTTTCTGCATCTGCGGTGTGACTAATTCCGAGTGTATTTTGAAGTATTTGATTACCCGGATCATTCAGAAACGTCTCGCACAAAGCCGCCAAGGCACAAAGAATTTATAAATTATGAAAGTCATCGCAAAAAACTTAGTTTTCAATTGTTAATGAATTATTATTTTTAATTTTTGGTTTATCAGTACTTTGCGTTCTCTGCTGCTTTGCGTGATGAATTTTTCAGGATAAAACTTTATTACCTTATTTGATGCGGCCAGAATCATAGCCGCAAGAAAACATTTTACTCCGGTTTAAATTATTCATAGATTTTGTCGTGTTTACTATAAACTGGCACAGACTGATTTTACAGCCAAATCAGAACCAAAGACGGCAAAGGAAATAAAATGAACGCGCTAAAAATAATGCTGATAGTTTTAACTCTTTATGCCTTTTTATCCCAATGCTCGGATTCCTCCACAGAACCGCCCGTTGAATACGGCAAAGTGAAACTGATTGCCGAAACCACCGCCGCCTCTTTTGTCCGCCTGAAACTGGAAATTACTTCCGAGCAGACATACGACGCCTTCAGGGTGGAAC
>CAYXRA010000061.1:0-23940 GCA_964467525.1 uncultured Calditrichaceae bacterium | reverse complement strand
GAGCCCTGGAAGGAACCAATATTATATGAAGATTCTCATCCTGATCGGGGTCGGGATCGCTATCGGAATCGGTATCGAAACAGAGAAACATCGAACAGACAAACCCATTGCCCCGCCAACCACAGCATTCGGAAGTCGCTCCCGGGTTTACCCACACAAAACGACATAGACCCACTTTTTTAGAATGGACAAAAATAAATCCACAATTTTTGTTTAAAATTAATTTAAAGGTAATAAAAAGTGAGTATGATCAGGCCGTACATCACAGGAAAATTAAATTTTTCAAAAAATTTCAAAAATTTTATTGCTTTATTTAATTTGTAACTTTATTTTCATATATATTTGAAAAGATATTAATATTTCATTCCGGATTAAACATGAACAGTACAACTGAAGGATTGATTGAGATTTTTTTTGATTTGGTAAGAATTGATGCTACCGCTAAAAATGAAAAACCTGTGGCGGATTATGTAAAAAAATATTTCAGGCAACTCAACCTTGATGTGATCGAAGATGAAGCGGGGAAAATTGTCGGCGGTTCGTCCGGCAACATTATAATCCCCGTCTGTAACAATTCCGGAATCGAACCGGTTGCCCTTGTTGCTCATATGGATACCATCAAATCTACTGAAGGCATCAATCCACAGATTAACGACGGCATGATTACCAGCGACGGCAGTACGATCCTCGGTGCTGATAACCGCGCCGGCATGGCCATTATATTGTGTCTGGCTGAGACTTTAATCAAAAACAATATCCAACACCGTCCTTTCGAAATTATTTTTACCATCGGTGAAGAAACGGGACTTTATGGAGCCACACACCTTGATTTGAATTTGATATCATCGAAAACGGCATATATCCTTGACTCTTCGGCAGATCCCGGCGGATATGTATTTGCCTCACCGGGCGCGGTCGAATTTGAAATAAGCCTGCTGGGAAAACCAAGCCATGCCGCGGTAAATCCCGCAAAAGGTGTTAATGCTATCCGTATGGCTTCAGAACTAATAGGTATTTATCCCCTGGGCCAGATTGATAATGACACGACCATCAATATCGGTACGATTTGCGGCGGCGAGGCCAATAATGTAGTCCCGCCCCGCGTGGATATGAAAGGCGAAATCCGGTCTTTTAATCCCGGGCATTTATCGCATTACAGTCAATTACTCGAAAAAGAACTGCGAAAGATCGCCGGTCGCTTTGGCGGCGATTATCGCTTTAAAACGAAAACCGCTTTCCCCGGTTTTCGTCTGGACCGGGAGTCAAAGTCGATTCTTGAATTAATGAACGCATTTCGGGCGGTTGATCTTAATCCGGATCCATTGCGCTATCGCGGCGGATCGGATGCCAATGTTCTGAATAGCCGCGGATTATGCGCCATCGATTTGGGGATCGGTGCGAAAAATCCCCATGCCACCGACGAATATATTAAAATCTGTGATATGGAAAAAAGTTACCTGACCATTTATAATCTGTTGACACAAAACCTTTAATTTAAAGGATATTTTTATGCAGAATATCCAGCAAATGATTGTTCAAAAATTACCCGAATATTCCAAAAACCAAAAGACCCTGGCCAATTTCGTGCTGGAAAATATCCAGATGATTCCGCTGCTTTCGGTAAGCCAGGTTGCCAAAAGATCCGGGGTAAGCACTGCTACGGTCGTCCGCTTTGCCCGCTTGCTCGGTTTTCAGGGCTATTTGGAATTCCGTAATAGTCTTGCGGAGCTGCTTAAAGAACAGCTTTCCCCCCTGGAACGCTATAAGAAAACCCTGACCCGTAAAAGTGAATTTGAGAACAGTCTGGCAAAAGTTGCGCAAACCGCGATCAACAACATTCAGGTGACCATTGATCAAAATACACTCGATGAGTTTAAACATATCGTCAAACACATCAGACGGGCAGAAAATATTTTCTGCATGGGTATGGGGATTTCGCATTTTCTTTCCGAAATCATGGCTTATTTGCTGAAACTTTACATGAAAAAGGCTTTTCCCCTGAACAGCGATTCGCCCTCATTTCCCGAGCAAATCATCCTGCTTTCACCAAAGGATTTACTTTTTGTTTTTGTGTTTCCACCTTATAGCATCCAAACCCTGGAAGCGGCGCGCCAGGCCTATCAGATGAAAATACCGGTGATCAGCTTCACAGATAAACAGACATCCCCGATTACCGAATATTCCGAACATGTATTAACGGCTAAAACCGATAATATTCTTTTTACCAATTCACTGGGCGCCATTTCCGTACTGATGAATGCGCTGATAACCGAGCTGGCCCTCACCGAAGAAAAGCGCGTGATCGCCGGACTGGAAAAAGTTGAGGAATATTATAATGATGAACGCTATTTCTATTAAAGGCAACCTCGTACTGACTCTGTTTCTATCATTTTTTATTATGCTGTCATCCTGTAACGAAACCGGCGATACACCGGAAATAAAAGGCAATTTACTGATCATCGGCGGCGGGAAACGTCCGGAGCGGGTGATGCAAAAATTTGTCGAACTGGCCGGGGGAGATACAGCAAAAATCGCAATCATTCCGACGGCAAGCCGCTATTTTTGGGATGGCGGCGCCCGCCTGATGAAAGAATTCACCGAACTGGGCGCAGCACAGGCTGATACTTTCCACATCCGTTCGAAGGAAAGAGCCAATGCCCATCCGACGATCGAGCAGTTAAATCATTACAGCGGATTTTATTTTGGCGGCGGGGATCAGCGCCGGCTCGCCAAATATTTTTTGGATACGCGGGCTCTTGAATTGTTTCATGAAAAATACAAAACCGGCGCGGTCTTCGGCGGTACCAGCGCCGGTGCAGCCATTATGAGTTTGATAATGATTACCGGCGACGGTACCTGGGAATTGCCAATGCGGGACAGCGTTGCAACAACGCCGGGATTTGGTTTTATCAAAGAAGCAGTGATCGATCAGCACTTTTTCACCCGCAGAAGATTTAACCGCTTGCTGAATGTGGCAATCCAAAATCGAACCGCCGGCATCGGTATCGATGAAAGCACGGCAATATGGGTACAACAGGGCAATCAAATCAATGTAATGGGCAACAGTATTGTTATTTTTATCGATCCCGCCCAAGCGCAGTGGCCCGGGAATGATAACAGCGCTATCTTAAGCGCAAAGAATCTGAGGCTGAGTGTTTTTAAGGAAGGGGATTCGTTTCACCTTTAAGTTGTTTTCTTATAAACAAAAAAAAGAAAAATATTCTTAAGATCGGAAAACTAAATTGGCTTTCAGTCAGTAAATGGCTATTCCTTGATTTGCATTTCCACCAGCACATAAGCACGCCAGGCACTGCCCTCCCGGACATTCTCTTGCTTCTTAACAATAGTTTTTCCCATTTCCACGCCAACGAAAGTCTCATTTTTACCGCCGGGCCATGCGCTGTCCGGATGCGCCTTTAACTGCATTTTCTGCCATTTTTCGGCCAGCGCCGCCTGGGCTTTAAAGCGGGCTTTCTTCAGTGCAATATCCTCACGACTGGAGCGGGCGCTAGCCGAAGCCATCAAAAATCCGTCACGCACCGGAACCATATAATACCAGTCCGGCGCCGAAGATATTTTTTCCGTTTGCATTGGCTGCAGTGTATCGACCCGGGTTGAGTCAACCAAAAGTGAATCCATACCGCCGGCAGGCGGATCAGGTTTTTCATCACAGCTGAAAAAGAACGTCAGCAAGAGAAAAATAAATATGCCGTATTTAACCATTTGTATTTTCCCGGCTTAAAAAGTCACTATCACACAAAATGTAAGTTAAGCATCAGCCGCAAACGAGAAACAAAAGTATTATTTTTTGAGCAGACGATCACGCTCGTTGTTCCAGCGTACCCAGTCCAGCTTCTTATCTTCTTCCTGATCGAATTTACTTTGCTTGAAATCAATATTGTTCATGCGCTTGAAATCCGCCATATCTTTTTCAACCATATCCTGAAACTGCTGCTGATCCTGCATCTTAAATCGTTCGAATTCATCCATATCCTTTTCGATGAATTCCCTGTATTCCCGCTCCTGCTGCTTTTTGTACTCTTCGAAATCCATTACCAGAATCAGTTCTTCACCGGCATCAACCTGAAATGTGGAATCGGCCAGCGTTTTTCCGTCTTCTTTGAACGGGGTAATGGAAAGGGCGCCCTCATAACAGCGGTAGGCTGTATGACTGGTATCGCAATCCAACCGATAAACGGTGCCGCGCACGGCGCAAACCGAGGATGGTGTTTTGACGCGGATATCACTTTTCCCCTTGTCCCAGAATATTGCCAGCCAGGCTTTGCCCTTCTTCATTTCAACTTCTTCCACGCCGGCGTCATCTTTGGTAATTTCGACGATGGAATTCTGACCGACGCGCATTATCTTTTTGGTATCGAAGGTAATTTCACAGCGTGATTCTTTTTCGGTCTTCAGCTTATCTTTTTCATGAACAGGCACATTAATAAACGCGGCTGTTTTCCACTTGGATTGTCCCGGTTTCTGCATTGCATATTTACCGATAGAAAAACTGACTTTACCCAGTTTTTTCTTACTGCCCTGGGCAAAAATTGTTGTACCGGCAAAAACGATGCTTAAAATAATAATTGTAATATGTTTCATAATCAAAGGCTCCCGAATTAGCGTTGGTAGCCTTAAGTTAAAGTTTTATTATCTCAGGGTCAACGTTTTTATACATGGGCATTGCCATACCGGCGTTGGCATTGATATACGTCGGATCACAGACAATATATTTCTTACCGTTAAAAGTAATCGTATCTCCGGATAGATTATCCGAAAAACGAACGGCCGTTGCCACATGTCCCGGATAGTCCAGACCGATCACATCCATACGCAGCAGGTTTTTTACAAGATACGAAAACAATATCGATCGGTCTTCGCAATCAGAGTAAGTATAGTGTAGCGTTTCTTCAGGCATGAGCGGCTTTTCTTTCCCGAAATTCTGATCGTCCGTTTTATATTCGAAGGCAGTCTGGACGAATCGCAATACAAAGTTGACCGCTTCCAGTTCGGTCTTCCCGCGAACATGGGGTTTCAATGCATTCAACAAGGTATAGCTGGCCTGTTCGGAAACGGGTGCCGTGAAATATACCGTGTAATCGGTCTGCGGATGATCCTTAAAAAAATCGACCACATCGTTGTCATAACGAACAGGAATATTATAATTTTTCCCCTCAAAGCTAAAACGCAGGGTTTTATCGCTGTATTTGTTTTTTATGCTGGGCGTCTCGACTAATTTCATACTCATCATTTTATTGGCACCCTCATAATTGCCGTGATAAGTATAAATTTTTCCCTGTAAATTGAAGGGACCACCAAATGAAGCAAAGAAATATTTTTTATTGTCAAGCGTGATATAACTATTGTCATAGAGCATGTTTATATTCGGAATTAGCAGAAATACTTCATTACCACGATAAGCAACTTTGGCTTCGTAACCACTCTTTACCATGACGAACCACATAAACAGATTCTGTTTATCATTATTATTGGGGAATAGTTTCTGCGCAAGATTGTGAACCAGGACGAGATAGCCCCAGTCATTGAGTTTCATTTGCCTTTTCAAAGATCCGAGCTGATCGAGTAGGGGTTTATGCTCCGATGCAGCCATGGTTTGCCAGACATTACTCATGGCGTCATTATTGAGCGGATTACCAAGATTCAGATTGAAATCTTTTTTATAATTGACCTCCAGTCCACTACCGTAAAACCTGAAGGGAACGATATCTTTCTTTTTTTGGACTACCGGTTTTGGTTTCGGTTTAGGCTTTGGCTTCTTTTCAGGAACAGGTACATCGTCTACTTTATCCAGTTCTTCCATCGGCGGTGGTTTGGGTTTATCTTTTTCTTTTGCCGTGGGCATCTGTTTTGGTTTGGGCTCGGGATCGATCTTTATGCCGAGAGATGTCTGGAAATCTTCCCAGTCTTTTTTCAGGAATTCAACGAAAGCACGGTCTTCGGCTTCCAGAAATTCCTGATATTTAGCCATATCCTTCTTCTTCCAGCTTTCAAAATCATCCTGGGCATACAATAAAGAACCGGCTAAAAAGAATACAATAATGATCAACAAGAGACTCCTGAAATTACTGATCATTTGATTCTCCTTTATTCTAAAATGACTCTGTTATCCAAATAATACAAATCAGATGCAGGTCAGGGATGTGATCGGCGACAATTTATTGTTCAACTGTCGTAATTGTTAAAACCCTTTCCGCACTCTGAGCGA
Organism: uncultured Calditrichaceae bacterium; assembly: GCA_964467525.1. GTDB lineage: Bacteria > Calditrichota > Calditrichia > Calditrichales > Calditrichaceae > CAYXRA01. The sequence continues at coordinate 17,714 of CAYXRA010000061.1, read as the reverse complement.
CTTTTGTCTTCTTTTTTATCATACCTCTGGTGTTGGCAAGAAATTCTTTGATATCTTCAGCCAGGACTTCGTATTGCTCGCCTTCAATGTTGACCATTTTTGTGTTCAAAGGCGGCAGCGATTCGGAGGAAGCGAAAATCTGCAATTTTTCCACCCCAAAGGGCGGGGCGCATTCAAAAACGTCCGGCAATTCAACGGTTCTGTTTACTTTACTTTCATTAATGTAGTAGCTTTTATAAAGCGGTGTGCGCATGCCATTTGCCAGGTGATAGATAAAGCGAATATTCGCCGGCGCATTGACACGGACGTAAAGATGCATTTCTTCGCCTTCACGAAAAATCAGATTGCGGTCGCCCTTGTTGGTCCAGAATTCGACGTTCAGATTACCGTAAACCACTTCATTTTTAGAAAAGAGTTTATCTTCGGACATGGCATCAACAAAATTCTGCGGCTTATAAGCGATACCGGTTGCTTCCACATATTGCATGGGAAACACGGAGCGGGCGCTGCCGAAGGTTTTGCCTTTCTCATCATAAAGGGTAATAAGGAGTTCCATTTTATCGTTTCGTATCCAGTAATTACCGCTTACGGTTACGCCTTCATTTTTCTTTTCCGCATTGCCAACTTTTCCCTCTTCGAATTTGATGAATTTTGAAAGATTGAATAAAATTTGCTGGCGAATATAGTCGGAAAGTTCGCTGCCGAAGGAAGTATCCTGGTAATCGAAAGGATAAACCGTAATGATTTGTCCGGGCTCAATCTGTTTGGAAATCTGGAAGCACAATCCATTGATTACATCACTAAAATTTTTAAAATCTTTTTCGGTCAGCGTAAAGATTCTGTCATCGAGATCGGCACGGGAAAACGGCGGTTTTAGATTGGTCTGTTCCCTGCCGCCCAATATCATATAGATAAGCACATTTTGCTCAATTTCATTAAATAAACCTGAAGCTTCAAACAGCTCACGCAGTGCTCTCTCGTTATCACCGGACTGCATCAATTGATTAATGCGGTTCATGGATCCCTTTAGTTTATCCTGCAACTGTCGGGTTTTTTCAAAATACAATTCACAGGCTTCGTCTTTATTGAGGATGGCATTTGCTTCGACCATATCATCCAGTTCGTTAACTTCCCAGCGTACGCCGTCTATTTGAAGTTCGGATATTACCTTTACTTTAGAATGGGCATACTCTGAAAGCGAATTAGCGGTTTCGGTAACCTCGTCGATAAATTCTGATTTAACACTAGCCTGAATTTGATTGGCAAGATCGGCCATGGCCCGTTCTTTGGCCAGGGTAATGTTTTCCGCCGTGCTTTGCCTTTCCGCATAGCCGCTGCCGACAAGATAAATTTGTGAAGGATATTTCTGAGCGAAAAGTAGACCTGCGAGCAAAAAAGTCGCCAAAAAAGCTTTCATCTTCTTCATCTGCCATTCTCCGTTTTGTTAAAACTGGCATAGCATTTCAGTCGAAATCCTATGCCATAAAATAATACGCTTTTGACGATGTGTTAATGAACGACGTTTGCGCTAACGCTCTCATCGTATAGTTGATTTACGGGTACGATGTGCTGTTGTTCATCAATCTTAAAAACTTTCCAGACATTGCCCCTTTGGCCGCGCGGCACATCGTAACTGGCCTGCAGGCGGCCGTCCGCATAAACATCAACGTGGGCGCTGCTGTAAGAAAGGTCCAGACTGCCCCGTTTTCTGCGGCTGGAAAAATTATGCACCACATAATCATAGGTACCTTTGGCCGGTTTATATATGGTAATTGTTTCCGGTCCGTAGGCATTTTGATCATCAACATCGAGAAAATCTTTTCCGCCGATCAGTACTTTATTACTCCACCAGATATGGAAATTACCCCCTTCGGGTTTGGGTCCGGCCAGGTGCGCATCCAGATCTTTCGGATAAGGACCCCAGGTCAGTACGATTCTGAAATTTCTTATTTCCGGGGTCAGGGCAAAGTTCATGCTCACAGGCAATTCCGTAAAATCCATTTCAAATCCATGTTTGGATGAGAGAAAACCGTTTTTAGTGAACAGTACATCGTATTTGCCGTAATCGAATTTCTTTCTGAACACCCCTTCGGCATTCGTTTTTCCCATAGCCACCGTTTCCCCGGTTCGCCTGTTTTTAACGATTACATTAACATCCGGTAGTTTCTGTCCATTTGCCGCATTAACCATCTGGACATGATAAATGCGTTGTTTATCGTACATTTCAGTAAATTCATAGTAATTGCCGTCAACGATGGCCCCGCCGCGAAAAGCAACACCCGGTGTGTTTTCAGGGACCTGCAGCTGATAGGTTTGTTTGTTTACATTATCCTCTACCCAAATCGTTGCTTTAGCCTGCGAAAGCATCATCATGTCTTCTTCCGTGGCAAAGTCGTCATCCATTAGCTCATTAATAATCCAAATATTAAATAAGCGATCTTCCGCATTATTTATGATGAATTCCTGCGATCCCCCTCCAAATGTACGATTTACGATAACATTGCCATCGTCGGATGGCTTATTAAGTTTTCCCTTGATGACTTCTACCTTGCCCTCGTGATAGTACTGAATAACACCTTCGGCTTCACCCATCATGGCCATTTCGTCCCACTTGACCGTCACCTTGAAATCATATTGACCGTAAACAGAGAAGGTAATCATCAGCAGGAACAGAATAATCGTACGCATGAATGATCCTTTCATGTCAAATTTAGAAAAAAAAGCTTTATTTTAGCATTGGAGATAGTACATTGTTTTTAGGTATGCTAACCAGGACGTAAAATAACTTATCTTTTTTATCAGGATATCTTTCAAGAATTTTAATATTGCGCAAGAGGTATTTAATTTTCAAAAAGGATATCTCTTCAATATTTACTGTTTCCACGTCATCCTGATATTCTTTTCTTGTGATGTTTATTTTATGATATTCTACCGCCAGGCTGTTTAAAATCGAAAAAATGGCCTGCTCTTCAGCAGTTTTCCAGGCATCATTTTCATTGCCCAGAGACGTGTACATTCCTACACCATAGTAATAGTTGTTATCTTCTCTGAACGGTGTGTTTATCCAGTCCGGCTGTTTCACCTCATCACTGTCAATCCTCGGGGCTTTCAGTTCACGGGTAGAATCGAGTGCGAATGCCGTTATATAATCATTGGTTATAACGTTTACACTGAAATAATCTACCGGGTGTAGCCGACCACGAATTTTATTAACCGAATCCGGCGAAAAATAATAAAAATAATTACTGTTTTTCAGTAAATCGGCTGTTTTACCGTCCTCGAATATTTCCAATGTTCCGGAAACGACGCATTCATTATATGCCGCATACATACTTTCAGCATCTTCAAGAGCCGATAATCCGCTGTAACTGTAACCGACATAGATATTATCATAATTTGTCGGATACAAAAACCATTCCGGATAAACATCGGAAGCCAATACGGTTGAATGTGTAATTAAACCGAAACAAAAAATTAAAACTAAATAAATTCTAAACATACCCCATCCTGTAACTGGATAGCATCGTTAATATTAACTCAGATGATAATCTTTGAATAAAGAAAATGCGGGATAGCAGCCCAACTATCCCGCATAGAAGTGATTATTACATTCCCTGTTTCTTTTCGTAATCTTCAATTTCTTCTTTGAGTTCTTCGTAAGCCTGCGTTGCACGAAAGCGTTCGTACAGTTTAGGTTTTTTGTTCTGCATCTCATCGAGAATAGACATATTGATCTTGTTCGGTTCGATGGCAACGAGCACGGCCGCGGTATACATTCCGGTTGATTTGCTGCGGGTGTATTTGGTCTTTTTGGGAACAGCGCCGTTGATTTGCTGGCTGGTTACAATTTTTGTGACTTCGGAGAAAGCTTCGTTGATTTCGGTGTCATCGCCGCTTCCGATTTCTTCGGAAAACATTTTCCTTAAACGATTCACTTTCTGATTAAAAATTTCAGAAAGCTGGCCAACCGCGTCGGTACGGGCTTTTTTCTGTGCCAGATCGCGACGTTTTGAAGTACCGGTTCCAACAGCGGCAACACCGCCATCGTCAATTATGGTCGCGGACATATCCTGCAAATCCTGGAAAGGATCTTCAATTACGACCATGTCATCTGCGGGATCAACGACATCACCGCTGTCGGTCCGGACGACCGGTTGTTGCCCGCCGCCACATGCAATCATCATTGTAAGTGCAAAAATGATGACTAATGCTAACAAAAAATTCCTCTTCATAACTTCTCTCCTTAAATGGTTAATTGGTATAGGAATTTACGAGATGATTGTCCTGAAATTATTGGAAATTTTTTTCACTTAAACATTGACGTAGATCAAAGTTTAAACTTTTTTTATTAATTTACAATGAATTTACATAATTCAAAAATTCTTTACGAAAATTTTTTAATAAATTGCTGTGAATCTGTCTGAATATTTTTGCCTCAGCTTCTGCTTCTGATATGGATACCGTGCGATTCTTAATGTTAAAGGTTTTCAATGCGTAATTGTTAATTTTATCTTCTACATTTATGGATAACTGCCAGTTAAAACCGAATACATTTTCCCGGTTAAGCTGCGTCGGCGTAATACTTAAATCATATTGAATTAAAAAATCAGCGCCCTTACCTTTATCTTTTAACTTGAAACCGATGCTGCCAATGGTTTCTTTCAGATAACTTTCTATTTTGTCTGATGATTCTACGACCGGTTGTAATTCTACGCTGATCTGATCCAGCAACCGGCGCATTTCTTTATCGAGTGCGCTTTTGGGAATGGCGCCCGCGTCTTCCTTTTCACTGCCGGTAATGATTTGATACTGCTTTTTTAAGATTTCATTGACTTCGGCTATGGTTTGGGATTTTGACAAAAAGGCGAATTTATTTAATTTATTTTCACTCTGTTGATAATTTTTAAAATAGGCCGCTATTTTATCATTATTATTTTCAATATCGGCGTCGTAAAGCTTTTTCGCCTCAGCACGATTCATATAGGCCAAAACATAATAAAGGCCTTCGCTCTCTGAGAAATATGCTTTATCAATCTTGATATTCTTAAGTTCCTGATTACTGCCTACGCGTGTACGATTAAGAATACGGCTGGTGAATGTCAGTTCCTGTTCATTTTCAAGGTAGTTTTCGATTAAGGTGTTATCAACTGTTACTTTCGACTGAAAAACGCGGGCAATACCGCCAACGGCATCTTTTTCCGCCGCCGCGCGCGTATCACCGGAACCGACGCCAACGATGTATTGCGATTCCGGATATTCTTCATGGGGATTGTTAACCCAATTCGGCACATCTTCTCCTTTTACAAGGAGCGGCTTTTGGGCAAAGGAACAGTTCAGTACAAAAATAATCAGGATTGAAAACGCACGCATTTGATTTATGATTTTCATTTCAATTCCCTTCACTTAATTCAAGGAAACAGCGTCAATAAGATTCAGACCATCATGAATATCAAAGCCGGTTATTTCTTTCTTGTCGACGACCAATCCTCTACCGTCAACAAATTCAACCACGATATCATGGGGTCCGTCCTGCACGGGAAATTCACCGACATAACATAATTGGGGCATCGTCCGCCAGCAGCGCAGGTCTGCATTTTCGGTAAAGTCAACGCCAACGTCAACCGTAGCATCAAGCAGGTTTCCCAACAGACCGCTGGCGCCTGTTTCTTTGCGCAGCTTTTTTTTCACTTCCGCAGCAGCAAGCCCTTTTGTTACCGTTCGGATTACGGTTTTGGTATAAATAATAAATTTGCGCATTTCAAATGTTTTTTCCGCAACACGTCCCATATTTTCCAGAAGTTGTAAGCTGCCGCCGTGCTGGCCGTCAATTTTTATGTCGATCCGTTTAATTTTGCTGGCTTCCGATTCAATGACCGGAAAGGCAAATTTAAAATGATAGCCTGCTTTAACACCGGGAAAAGGAATGTTCGGCAGAGCTATTGGCATATCCAGATCGCTGACGCCCACGTAATCGTTATAGGTTGTTATTTTTCCGCCAACTGCTTTTTTGGCCGGTGCTGTTCCCGTAAATGCAATAATATTAAGCAAGGGTTGATCCGGAGGATTGTTTTGTTTTATATGGTCCGGAATCGGGTGATCATATATATCACTATGCGCTTCCCAGGCATTACATAGTTTATTTAGAGAAATCCGGCTGTTATCCACTTCACCCTCGGCTCTGAAGATCAGATAGCTGATGTAGTGGGCTAATGCGTCATTATAAAATTTAACCGGCTTCATTTCCACTTTGGCTTCCGACTTTTCGGAACGATTCATCTGGTCAACCATTTCACCGTACTTATCTTCAAGTTCGCGCAGTTTAATATTCACCCTGCGTACCTCAACATAAGCGTCGCCGAATCTGCTCAGCTTAAGATAATTCAATGCCTTAAATATATTAACATAGATGTTCTCATAGAATTCACCAAAATAATCAAGGGCATTATCATTGAGCAGCATGGAAGCAGCTGCTTTGGAAATACTCTTGGTGAAAAGTTCTTCCATGGCCAGCTCGGCTTTTTCCAGGTACTCATTACTCTCCTGATATGCGCCCTGAAAATAGAGCACGGTTCCCTTATCAAGATAGTAAAGCACCCGATCTTTGCGTGTATACGCATTATCTTCTCTTGCTTTATCGATATCCTGAACGGCGCCGGCATAGTTTGAAGATTTAAGGTTGTGCTTTAAAGGGTCGGCAAAATCGATATTAGTGGCTACACTGGCGCATCCGACGATAACGAACATCACAATAAGGGTGTGGCCGGATGCAAGATTCTTTATTTTTAGCCTTCTCATATGATTCCCATGCGTTATTACAAATTAGTCGTGACGCTGCATCTCCGGGTTATTATTTTTTTCATTCCGGAGAAATTATCTCACAAAAATTAATCTAAAATTAAAATCGATTGTTGCCCCGATAAAGTTTTCGACAACTTTATTAAAAGAATTAGCTTTCTATTACCAGGAATATTTATCCTGAGCGATTGCCTTTTTAATTTTTTTATCTCCGATCCAGACTTTGGTATTATTTTCCAGATCCACCAGTTCCAGATCAACCTGATAAAAAACAGTGCGCTGCCCTTCGAAGGAATCGACAATTGAGTTAATCGTCCCCTGCAGCATAAAGTCGGCAGCCTGTTCATTAGCCAGATTTTTCGCTGTTTCGATGGAAGAATAACTTTGCTGATTCAGGCGTTCACTCCTTAATTCTTCCCGTTCCTTTTCCGAAGCGACAAAAGTGACCTGGCCGGAATTAATCAGTTCCTTCTGTATATCTTTGATAAATACATCAACCGGAATGTGCTCGCTGCTTCTGTTTCTGAGAGAACCAACAATCAGTACCGGTTTGCGATCATGCTCGTTCCGGTAATTTGGCAACCAGGGTTTGGATAGCAAATCTTTTATCATAGACTGGGCAGTCAGGCGGGAATCGGTATCATTCCAGCGTCCCGAAATATCGGTTGACTGTTCGGTTTGTATTCTTTTTACCGTGCGGCTTGAACCGCCGCAGGCACTCAGACTGATAAGTGATGATATTAGTAGAAGGAATGTGGTCATTTTAAGATAAGCGGACATCTTGTTTCTCCTGCTCAAATTATCCTTATAGATCCCAAAAAAATTTTATAATCACAAACATATAAAAAAATATTACAAAAAAACTATCAATATATTTTTTATGATTATGTCTTTAACTCAGCAAAATTTGATTCAATTCATTAAAAACAATGAGATTGCCATCCCGCCAACCGCGGGACAATTTTATACACTGAGCAAAGGACACAATCCGTAATTTTTATTTTCATGCACTTATATATTTGGACGCCCTACATAACATTTCTGGTTTATCCCGATCGATTGCTGCTTTTATCCGGAATAAAACATGCGCATACATAATATACGGAAAAATTTTTAATTTTTTTAGTACTAAATTCAAAATTCTGTTTCTGCACATTCATATCAACGTGCCAGCCTGTCTGGTAGAACTGATGGTCAAATATAACAATGGCCCAAAAAAGGGATGGCTTTTGACCATCCCTAAAATTATAATGACTAATAAAAAATAATGAATTGAAGTTAATCACTATTTAATCAGCATCAGCTTTTTGACGGCCTCGAAGGCGCCGGCTTTTACGCGATAGAAATAAATACCACTCGCTAAGCCGGCGGCATTAAGCGTGACTTCATGATAACCCGATGGTTTATAGGAGCGCATGATGCGTCGAACATTTTCACCTGAAGCGTTAAACAGATCGATGGTAACCAATCCGCCGCCCGGCAGCGCAAAACCAATGGTTGTGCCGGGATTAAAAGGATTAGGGTAATTTTGATAAACTTCGAATTTTTCCGGTAAAAGATTGGACTGATCGCTGATACGGCTTGGTTCCTGCTCGGTAAATTCATAAAAGTCATTGGGCGTCAGATTCGCATACTCATCAACCTGACCGGAACCGGCCCATTCAATCTTTATGGAATCGATGTTCGTTGCATCGCCTAATCCGAAATGCAGGCGGTAGCTGTTATGACTGCCATATCCGGTCTGTGAATTAACATCGCGCATCTGCCAGAGCGGTTCGCCGTTTATTGTTGCTTTTACTCTGACCACTGAGCCGATAGCCGTTTTGTTGGCATTCACGCCGATTAGCTTAATGCTTACAAATTGATTTGAATTGCCGGTGTTTGTAAACAGCCTGTTCGGTCCGTCGCGTCCGACTATTACATCCATATCGCCGTCCCTGTCATAATCGGCCAGGGCCAGCGATCGGGAGAATGTCGCACTGTCCGCAAAAATGGTGTTGGTTTTTTTAGTGAAGGTACTGTCGCCGTTATTTTCATAGAGTCTGCTGCGATATCCCGCAGTATAAGAACCGTCATTACCCACGAACATATCCAGGTCACCGTCGTTGTCATAATCGGCCCAACCGCTGCCGACGGACAAATCCGTATCCGAAACAATATCCCCGGCCGAAGCATCCATTTGGGTTAAAATTGGCGCGCCGTTTCCATCAACCCCGTCATTTCTGAATAAGATATTCGCTTCCGCAAGATCCGGTGAATCCCCGCCATTGACGATATAAAGATCCATATCACCATCATTGTCATAATCACCCCAGCTAGCCGCCTGTGATGTTTTACCAACCCCTTCGCCGCCTTCTATGAGCGTATAACCCGTAAAATCCGAGCCGGTATTAATCCACAGTACGGTTGGCTGAGCGATACCGCCGGAAACGGTAACCAAATCCATATCACCGTCGCCTTCAAAATCAATCCAACTGGCGCCGCCGCGGGCACTGAGTCCGCCGGTTAAATTATTGTTTTCTTCCGTGAAGGTACCATCCTGATTGTTGGTGTACAACGCATGTTCATCCGCGCCGCCTAAAAAGGCAGCGTTACTGATATAGACATCAATATAACCATCGTTGTTCCAGTCAGCCCAACATCCGCCGGCCTTGCTTCGTGAAGATTCTTCATTGGTTAGGGTTGCGGCGCTGCCGTCGCTGAAACTGCCGCTACCATCGTTAATATATAAACTAACCTTGGAATAATTAGTGGGAAAAGAACCTCTTGTAAATGGTTGGGCAACCAGCAAATCGAGATCACCATTATTGTCATAATCGCCCCAGCAAGTGCCGCCGGAGGTAAAAATATCGCTGACAACCGGACCGATGCCGGTCATGTCGCTGAAAGTGCCGTCACCATTGTTGCGATAGAGGTGATTTTCCCATTGATTCCCCTGTTGTCCGTTCGAAAGATACAAATCATCGTCGCCGTCATTATCGTAATCACCCCAGGCAATGCCATTCGTAACATAGCTGCCAAGCTGCTGGGGAAAATCGAAGGGATCGTTGGCGTATTGTGCCGTAATACTGTTGTAGTAAACGAAAACAAAGAACAATAAAAATCCAACCTGTAAAGAGTGCCTCATAATTGATCTCCTGTTGTGTATGGTATTTTTAAATGGATAAACCTTTCGTTATTAAAAAATGGGATATAAATAACGACTTTTTGGTCAAACATAATATTTTATATCAAATACTGAGTGTCTTAAATCACACCCGAATGCACTAAATAAACATTAAAAATGAATCGTATATTCCTGAAAGATGGGCAGAATTTTAAAAAAGTAAAACAAGCTGCCATGCAGGGATACATGGCAGCTCCCGAGTCATGGTTTATTTGAGCAGGATCATTCTTTTTATTTTAACATGTTCACCGGCCTGAACACGATAAACATACATGCCGCTGGCTAAGCGGCTTCCATCTATGCTTATGACATGGTAGCCGGCTGTTTTTCTTCCCGCGACAATTGTCCGGACACGTTGTCCGGCGGTGTTGTAAATATCAATCCGCAAATCGCCGGCTTTCGGTAAGCCGACCCTGATATTTGTCAGCGGATTAAAAGGATTGGGATAATTCTGGTGAACGGTGAATTCTTTGGGTATGCCGCTGAAATCCGTACCAAGCGCACTGGCCAGATCAACCTGAACGATGATCGTGTCCATATCCGATGCACTGCTGTCATCGGTCAGTGTGCAATAGAGGAAATATTCACCGATTGTTTCTCCTGCCGTAATTGTAAGCGTATCGGTTTCTTCGTTAAAAAAATAGCTGATTTCCGGCCCGCTTGTTTCAAATGACCAGACCAGCAGGTCATAGGGCGTATCAACATCGCTGGCATGATCGGCCATATAAATTTGAGTGCTTTCGTTTTGCTGCAGCACGACCTTATCTGTCAGATCAACAATTTCCGGTGGGTCATTAATATCATAAACAGTGATAAAGACCCAGGCTGTATCCATATGATCAGGTTCGTTATCCGTAATAACATAAGTAAAACTATCGCTTCCGAAGAAGTTGCTGTCGGGTGTATATATTATTAAAGTATCGCCCTGAACCGCAACCGTTCCGTGCTGCGCCTGGGAATAAGCCGAAATCAAAAGCCCGTCACCGTCGGCATCCTGATCATTTGCCAGAACATCGATCGTTGCCGTCGAATCCTCCGGATGGGAGAGGGTATCGTTGACGGCAACAGGTACATCGTTGATGCTGTTTACCGTGACATCTACGGCAGCCGTATCCAGACCACCATTGCCATCGCTGACTTCATATTGAAAAAAATCGGCGCCGTTAAAATTCTCATCCGGCGTATATGTAATTTGACCAGCATTGATCGTTGCCGTGCCGTGCTGAGGCTTTACAACAATGCCGCTCACGGATAGCGGGTCGCCATCCACATCGCTGTCATTACTTAAGACGTCAATATTCACGGCCACATCTTCATCGGTGGTTGCCGCATCGTCCACAGCCACCGGACGATCATTTACAGCATTAACAGTGACTGTAACCGTAGCCGTATCCAGGCCGCCGTTGCCGTCGGACACTTCATATTTGAAGGTGTCCGTTCCGTTGTAATTTGCATTTGGCGTGTAAGTTACCGTGCTGTCAATATTAATAACTACACTGCCGTTATTCATCTCAACAATATCGCTGACTGTAATTTCGTCCCCATCCGGATCGCTGTCGTTGGCCAGTACATCGATGTTTACCGCTACGTCTTCATCGGTAGCGGCATCATCATCCACGGCAAGCGGACGATCATTGACGGCATTGACCGTAACACTTACCGTGGCCGTATCCAGTCCGCCGTTGCCGTCGGATACTTCGTATTCAAAACTGTCCGGGCCGTTGTAACCGGCGTCGGGCGTGTAGGTTACCTGACTGCCGTCGGTGGTGGCCGTGCCGTGCGTTGCCTGGGTTACGATGGCGCTGATCGACAGGGCATCGCCGTCGACATCATCATCATTGCTCAGCACATCAATGTTCACTGCCGTGTCTTCATTGGTTGTGGCCTCGTCATTTGCTGCAACCGGGCGATCATTGACAGGATTAACCGTAATATTCACCAGAGCGATTGCCGTACCGCCATTTCCATCATCGACTTCATATTCGAATCCGTCACTGCCGTTAAAATCGGGATCGGGCGTATATGTGACCATCGTATCCCTGTTCACCACCGTCCCGTTGGAAGGTTCGGTGATAATTTGGCTTACTGTTAAAACATCCCCGTCCACATCACTGTCATTGATGAGAACGGCTATATCTACTGCGGTATCTTCATCAGTGGTAGCTTCATCGTCAACCGCAACCGGATCATCATTTACCGCATTAATTGTCACATCCACCGTAGCTGTATCCAGTCCGCCATTGCCGTCGCTGACTTCATACTGAAAGGTATCGCTGCCGTTATAATCGGCCGCAGGATCATAGGTGATGTTATTGCCATTATTAATCAGCGTTCCGTGTGATGCACCCCAGGCGTTACTGACCGTGAGCGGATCGCTGTCCGGATCACTGTCGTTGGCCAGTACATTAATGGTAACCTGAGTATCTTCATCCGTTGTAGCGTTATCATTAGCAGCAACCGGGCGGTCATTCACAGCATTGACCGTGACATTAACCATAGCCGTATCCAGTCCGCCGTTACCGTCCGATACTTCATATTCAAAGCTATCCGGGCCATTATAGTCAGCGGCAGGTGTGTAGGTTACCTGACTGCCGTCGGTGGTGGCTGTACCATGTGTTGCCTGTATCACGATGGCACTGACTGATAGGGCGTCGCCATCCACATCATCATCATTGCTTAACACGTCGATATCTACTGCCGTATCCTCATTAGTCGTGGCGTCATCATTGGCGGCAACAGGTGGATCATTCACCGCATTGATCGTAACCGTGACCAGCGCCGTATCCAATCCGCCGTTGCCGTCGGATACTTCGTAATTGAAACTGTCCGAACCGTTATAATCGGTATTGGGCGTGTAGGTCACATCGCTGCCGTTGTTGGTCAGCGTGCCGTTACCTGCGCCCCAGACATTACTGACCGTGAGCGGATCGTTTTCCGGATCGCTGTCATTGGCCAGCACATCGATGGTTACCGCAACGTCTTCGTCGGTCACGGCATTATCGTCCGCCGCCTGGGGACGCTGATTGGGCTCGTTAACAGTTACAGTTACGGTTGCCGTATCCAGCCCTCCGTTGCCATCCGATACCTCGTAATCAAAATTATCGGTGCCAATAAATTCCGTATCCGGCGTGTAAGTAACATCGGTTCCGTTATTGGTGACCGTGCCGTTGCTGGCCGCGAACACATCGCTGACACTCAGGGCGTCACCATCCGGATCGCTGTCATTACTCAATACATCAATAGTAACCGCAGTATTTTTTTCCGTCTCATCCGAATCATTAACTGCGTTCGGGGGGCGATTTGCACCGGCCGATTCGCTATAATTTAAAACTTGATTAACCGCGACATTTTTGTAAACATCAACGCGGCCCGATCCGTGCCATTCAATTTTGATCGAATCAATAACCGTGGCATTGCCCAGGCCGAAATGCAATCTTAAATCGTTGTGGCTGCCATAACCTGTTTGTGTATTTACATCACGCATCTGCCAGACCGGTTCCCCATTAATAGTTGCTTTTACACGGACGATGGTTCCGATTGCCGCCTTATTGGCATCGTTTCCGGTTAAATTGATGTGTACATAATTATTTGAATTACCATTGTTAATGTATAAACGGTTGGGTCCGTCACGTCCAATCATCAGATCCATAAAACCGTCGTTATTCACATCAGCCCAGGCGGCACTGCGGCAAAAACTGGAACTGTCGGCGACTATCGTATTAGTTTTTTTAGTAAACGTGCCGTCGCCGTTATTGACGTATAAGCGGCTGCGGTAACCGCCCGGATAGCCGCCGTCGTTTCCCACAAACATATCGAGATCGCCGTCATTATCATAATCCACCCAGGCTGAAGGCATGGATAAATCTTCGTCCGTGACGATATCACCTAACTCGGATCCGACCCTGGTCAAAATGGGCTCGCCGTTAACATCGACGCCGTCATTACGAAAAATGATGTTTGCTTCGGGAAAATCGGGGGAGTCACCGCCATTGGTAATAAACAGATCGGGATCGCCATCATTATCATAATCACCCCAGCTGGCGGCCTGGGAAGTGCGACCTTCGTCCGGACCGCTTTCAATCAGAACATGTTCTTCAAAGTTGCTGCCCGTATTTACCCATAATACGGTTTTTTGCCCCAAAGCACCTGAAACGGTCACGATATCCAAATCGCCGTCACCGTCCACATCGATCCAGCTGGCCCCGGCCCTGGCCGAGCTGCCGCTATTGGTCATATTATTACTCACTTCCGTAAAGGTGCCATCCTGATTATTATCGTAAAGGGCGTGATTTTCTCCACCGCCCATAAAGGCCGCATTGCTGATAAAGGCATCGATATAGCCGTCATTGTTATAATCTCCCCACATGCCGCCGACTTTACTGCGCGATGATTCCTCGGCAGTCAGATCGCTGCTGGCCGCATTGGAAAAGGTACCGTCGCCGTTATTCTGGTAGACGCTGACTTTGGAGTAGTTCGTTGGAAAGGAACCGCGGGTAAATCCGTGTCCCACAATCAAATCAAGGTCGCCGTCGTTATCATAATCACCCCAGGCGGCGCCGCCCGAAGTATATTCTTCAGTGATGATAGGACCGGCGCCGGTAACTTCGGTAAAATTGCCGTTGCCGTCATTTTCAAACAGATGATTGGGCCAGGTATACCCCTGCGTCCCGTTCGAGAAATGCATATCCACATCGCCGTCATTATCATAATCACCAAAATTGACACCCATAGTCACATAGCCGCCCAATCCAACGGGAAACTGGAAGGGATCATCGGCATATTGACCAAATACTATGCTATTAAATAAAATTAAAATAAACAGGAAAATTATGCGGAGCGCTCCTCGACTCATCTGAAAATCCTCCATCTTTGCGGTCTGGCATTAAAAATAATATTAAATCAGAATGCTCTTACGGTGTTGAACATCCCTTCAACACCCAGCCTATGTAAAAGTCAATATAAAAATAAAAATGAAATTATTATGAGGCGTGCGTCAAGTCACACATAGGTTGGACAATTTCAGAAATAGCTGTATTTCCTGCCCGTTTATATAAAAGCGCACCGGACTTTTTGATCCGATGCGCTCTCTGTTCAATTGACTGTCTCACTGATAAATAAACAATTAGCGGGATGTTAGTGATCCGAAAATTCAGCAAGGCATTTTGCTTACTGGATAATGATTTAATCCAACAAACCAAAACGATAGTTCTAGTCGAATTATTAATTTAGCTATTCAACTAATCATCAATCAATTCTTACGTACCCATTTCCCATGATGCCAGATAATGCTTCTGTTCTTCAGTCAGTTCATCGATCTGAATACCCATGGTTTCCAGCTTGGCTATGGCAATCCAGTTTTCAATTTCCTCGGGCACTTCGTGTACGGCCACTTCAAGCTTGTTCCTCATTAAATACTCGGTGCTGAGGGCCTGCGTGGCAAAACTCATATCCATCACCGATGCCGGGTGTCCCTCGGCAGCAGCAAGGTTGATCAGACGACCTGCGGCCAGGAGGAATATGCGCCGGCCGTCGGCCATGACATATTCATCAACGTGCTTACGTACCTGAGCATTCTTCTGCTTAGCCAGACTTTCCAGATCACCGATGTTGATTTCCACGTTAAAATGGCCGCTGTTGGCAACCAGAGCGCCGTCTTTCATGACTTCGAAATGATCCTTTCTGAGTACATGAATATCACCGGTAATGGTAACAAAAAGATCGCCAATCTTTGCCGCTTCGAGCATCGGCATTACCCAGAAACCATCCATGGACGCTTCCAGGGCTTTGATCGGATCAACTTCAGTAATAATCACATTCGCGCCCATACCCTTCATACGCATGGCAAAGCCCTTGCCGCACCAGCCGTAACCGGCAACGACAACTTTTTTACCGGCAACCAGGAAATCGGTGGCGCGGATAATGCCATCAACGGTGGACTGGCCGGTGCCGTAGCGATTATCGAACAGGTATTTTGTTTCGGCGTCGTTAACGGCGATCACCGGAATTTTCAGGGCGCTGTCATGATGCATGGCGCGCAGCCGGATAATGCCCGTGGTCGTCTCTTCCATGGAACCGATCACCTGACTGATCTTATCTTTGTAATCGGAATGCAGCGTAGATACCAGGTCGGCGCCGTCGTCCATCGTAACCACCGGATCGTGCTCTAAGGCGCTGCGGATATGATCGTAATAGGTTTTGTTATCTTCGCCGTTGATGGCAAAAACGGAAATGCCGTAATCTTTTACCAGCGACGCAGCCACATCATCCTGCGTAGACAGCGGATTGGAAGCCACCAGTACCAGATCGGCGCCGCCTGCTTTCAGGGTTCGGGCCAGATTGGCGGTTTCCGCGGTCACATGCAGACAGGCGGACATTTTCCGGCCTTCAAGCGGTCTTTCTTTTTCAAATCGCTCGCAAATTTTCCGCAGAACAGGCATATCATTATCAGCCCATTCGATGCGCTGTTTACCCTGCCCCGCTAAATTTATATCGCGAATGTCATGCTTTACCATAATATTTACTCCTTGGTTTGATTTATTATTATTCGGTTATTTTCTTCGAAATATGCTGTAAAAAACACTGATCCCAAGCTGTGTATTCCACGACCGGTGTGCAACCTCCGTTAAACCGCATTCCCCGGCCCATTTTTTAACAGTCCGGCTGTCAAATCCCAGCCACAAATCTCGCATTTTATCAGCCAGTTCCTTATTTGTATGACGCAGAAAATCGATTACGATCAAAAATCCGTCCGGCTTTAACCGCATGGCACTTTCGTTAATCAGTCGCTGCGGATCAGGAATATGATGCATTACCAGGCTGATATAAATCTGATCGAAACAAGCTGTTGACAACGGCAAGTGACTGATATTGGCACGAATCAGATTGAATTCCCTGAATCCGAACTGCCGCTTAATGCGCTTCAGCAAATCAATCATCGGCTGATTGATATCCACACCGGTAACGCGGGCATCTTTTAATAAATGATGAATGGCCACAAATCCGGTACCACTGCCCAAATCCAGGATATGCCGGTTTTCCGGCTCGCCCGTATTCCCTAAAATCTCATTGAGCTCTTTTTCCGAGAAAAAGGCGTCGCGCAGGTCATCCCACCGCCCCCGAATGTCCGAAAAATATTTCTGGGCATTGATCTGAATTTGGATCAGCAAGTTCTCCGGCGGCTCAAAGGAGTCGATAAACCGAATGATGTCGTCCAGATCCAATCCCCTGGTGTTTTTCCTGAACCAGTCCGGCAAAAAACAAAGCAAATAATTTTTTGTAAAGTTTTGCCGGGCGCGTTTGAGCAGGGATGTCAGAGCTGATTCTGTAATTCCGAAAACATCAGCCATCTCCGCATAGCTGTAACCTTCCAGTTCTCTTAATATTATAGACCGTTTCTGCCGTTCGGGCAGGCTGTTCAGAGCGGCCTGAAAGGCTTCGTCGGGCGCCTGCTTTTCCATATCGGCGCGCAGCATTTCTTCCGAAAAGGTCTCATATTGCCGCCGCTGCTGGAAATGATAATAATTGATCACCCGGTTGCGGGCCACCGTGATTAACCAGTTTTTCAAAGATCGGTCCGGATCAAGTTCTTTCAGGTTCTGTAATGCTTTCAGATAAACGTCCTGGCAGAGATCGCGGGCCGTTTCCGCATCGCCGACGCTGTTTTTGATATAGCCGAAAATATCACTCTCATACGCTTGCAGTGCTGCCCAGACGTTTTTCTGTTTATTTTTCATCTGTTTAAAATCCCCACCCC